>JALYUK010000178.1 GCA_030853805.1 Actinomycetota bacterium
AATGAGGGGCTCGCCCTGTCCAGGCGCGGTAGCTCTCGCCGTTCAGCATGGATCCACCGCTGATGGTTTGTGTAGTCATATGGTGATTGTTGAGGTAACGCGCTGAGAAATCGTTCAGTCAGTCTCAGCATCAGCCCGCATCGATCGAGCCCACCTGTGCTCGGTCGTCATCGCCAGCAGTGTCATTATCCTTGACCATGACAGGCACCGAGGGCCAGAGCGGTGACCTTTACCGTCTGCCTGGTCCGCCCGTGTTCTGGGTTGTCAACTACCAAGTGTTGCCGGGGCTGAGCGGTAGACGCGGGCGTGGTTCCAGGCTTGCACTGTCGCGTAGAGCCGGTGTTTGGGGTTGGGCTCACCGGGGTACCGCAGCGGGTCGGCCCATTGGCCGTTGCGTACTAGGGCGCGCACCTCCTCCCGATCAGTGCCGCGTAGGTAGTGGCTGAGGAAGGCTGGTGGCAGCGTGCTGTAGAGCAGTTTGCCATCTAGGGCCGGTGCCTGCACGGGGGCACCGTTGACCAGATCGGTGACCAACTGCTCGGCGATATTTGCGCCGCTTGCTGTTGCGTAGAAGCAGTTTCGACCGAATCGGGGGTTGACCTCGAAGAACAGGACCCGACCATTGCGCGGGTCGCGGATTGCGTCCAGGTTGGCGAAACCGCGGTAATTGACCGCTTCCAGGATGCGGGTGCTGGCCTCGATCACGTCCGGTATTTGGTCTACGACCTGAACATCTGGGATGCCGAGATAGGCCGGACGTGGGTCTTGGGCAAGCACTCGTGAGGCGCGAGCGAGAGTGATCTGGCCGGTGCTGGCCCGGTAGAGCGTCACGGACAGCAGTGCGGCACCGGGGATGAATTCCTGAGCGAGCATCTGACCGGTGAAGCCCGCCGCGCTGAGTCGGTTCAGGATTTTTTCTAGCTCGATCTGGCCGGTTAGCTTGTACAGCTTCTCCTTGCCTGGCATCGGTAATGCGTTGTAGAGACCGGAGTCGGCAGGCTTGAGGATGATCGGCCAGCCAAGATTCACGCCCGGACCGGCGGGGTGGCCGTCGGCGAAATCGATCACGTGCGTGCGGGGTGTGGGCACACCTATGGTTGCGCACAGGTCGTTGAACTCGTTTTTGTCCGACACCCGGCGCAAGGTCTGTGGGTTCTCGTGTGGCACAACGACGTTCTTGCCGAGTGTGTCTCGCGCGGCCGACATTGCCTGCACTAATTCGTCGTTGTTGGTGAGCGGAATGACCGTCAGCGATGGGTTTTCAGTCGAGATCCTGCGCAGTGCCTTCAGGACCATGTCGGGGTTGCTCAGCGCTTCACGGCCTAGCTCGCGCACGTCGTGGAAGATCTCTGAGTCGGCGATGGCGCGGGTCTGGAACGGCACCAGCGCGGCACTGGTCAGGTTGTAGCGCTCGTGGAACGCCCGGGCCAGCGCGTAGCCGGACAACGTGAAGTCCAGCACCACCGGGAGCACTGCCGGCGTCGATCCTGCACCGGGCGTTGCCACCGGGGCTTTGGAAGCCACCTTCGCTGCTGCCGCGCTGCTCGCCGCATCAACCAGACCCACCGCTTGACCAGGGGTGCGCGGTATCCCGGTGATGATCTTGCGGGCCACCGATCGACCCGCAGCAACACCGGTGATCGCCTGCCGTCGCAGGTGATAAGCGCGCATCACTGACGGGCGTAGGACAACATCCCAAGGACCTGGCACGTCCAGTAAGCCGTTCTTGGCGAAGGACAACTTGAACTCATTCAACGTGTCCAGGCCAGGCACCCGGGCTGAGCCGCAGCCGAGGAAGTCGAAAACGGCGACGCCTTCGGCCTTCATAGTGCGCATCGTCTGCCACGCCATCAAATACGCTGCGAAGTGTTTACGCGCCGTCGCCGTCGACGCGGCGTAGTAATAGTTGGCCTGCCCGTCGTACACGGTCACCAGCGCCCACGAGATCACCGCGCCCTCGTGCCGCACTGTGAACAGACGACAAGCCTGCGGGCCGAGCCGGCGCAACATCTCGTAGTAGAAATTTGACGGACGCAAAAAGAAACCACCACGCTCACCCGTCTCCTGGAACACCGGATAAATAACGTCCCTGAACTCCTCCTCACTAATCGAGGTCTCGTCGTTGAACACCAGGTCCTCATTCTTCATCGCCTTGCGGATATTGCGCCGACCGCTCTGGGACATCTCAGCCAGTAGCTGATCCTCAGGCTTACTCAGATCCAGCACGACCGTGCGGTCGTAGAAAACCCCGATCAACGGCTCGGCCAAATCGTTCGCCTCGTGCTCGGCATGCAACCGCAGCACCCCCGCGCGAGGACGCTGCGCCCGGATATAATCAACCAGCGCATCACGGAACGCCCGCTCGGACTGCGCCGACCGCTCACCACCAAGCCAGATCGGGCCCTGCTTAGCCCACAACTGCTCCAGCACCCGGCCCGCGAAAGTCGTCAAACTAATTGCGGCCAACAACCGGTTACCGTCCCTAGCGATCAGATAACGCCAATGCTCGCGGCCCGGCAACACACCGTCGTACCCCGCCCACAACGGCGACTGCTCCACCGGAACAGTGACCCCAGCCGCGTGAACGGTCTCCACGAACTCTGCTGCGCTACAGGAAAGAATCGAAACAGGCACTCACCCATACTCTCCCAAGCGACACCGAACGCCCGAACCCACCATCGCCACCCGCACCCAGAACCGTCGCGCACCCCAGGCGACCCCGCACACACGAGATGATGACCAACCCGTTCGGATATTCCTCAAATCCCGCCCGACCGCCCGTACGGGAAAACCGACCGGGGCAAGATCACAGCGTCCCCGAGTGGCCCGGGGAAGCGAGCCCCCGTAACGGGATCGGTAGCCGGACGGGTGGTCTGGGTTGGGGGCTGCCCCCGTCGGACGGTGCTTCGTAAAAACTCTGGTGTCGGCAGGGTCTCTCGGCTCGCCGCCACACCCAACTGGGGCTGATCCCACGAACTATTGAAGGTCATCGCCGGACCAGCACTGGTTCCTTCCGCGGGACGTCACGTCGTGGGATGACGCACGAGATGTCGCCGGTGCTTGGGATTACGCGTCGAGCGATGTGTAGCAGGGCCACCGTGCTGGTCAGCGCCAACAGTGCCGCGATGATCGCGGAGACGGGACGATTGCCTAGGTGTAGATCGAGCACCCCTGGCAGGCCCTGACCTGCCGTACCGAGCAGCACGGCGAATGGGACGAGCCAGCTGAGGGATCTGCCGCGCGCGCAACAGGCCAGCAGAACGAACGGGAGCAGGTAGTACCAGGTGTGATAACTGGCCATTGAGACAACCTGGAACACCAGGAAGAACCCCGCCACCGCCAGCAATGGGTTCACGTGGAGCACGCGTTGAGCAAGGCGTCGCGCGAGGACAACACCCACGATCACCGCAGCGAAGGACAGCCAGACCGGTGGCGTCCCACGACC
>JALYUK010000095.1 GCA_030853805.1 Actinomycetota bacterium
TCCGTTGACAACGACAAGGTGACCGTCGTTGCCGAGACCGTAGACGCGTCGGACTTCTGAGAGCCGTCGTCACCACGCATTGACCGGTAGGCGCAGATATGGGTAGCGAGTTCGTACGGTCCAGTGAATTTGTCGGTCTTGCCCTCATCCTGGTCCTGCTCGCTGTTGTCGGGGCTGCCGCTGCCGTCGTGCTGCGCAACCGCACGATCGGGCGGGGGACGACTGCCTACCTGGTGGCAGTGCAACACAACGGGCGCAGCCGTCTGGGTCAGGCACTCGTCTCCACGACCGACGTCCGGTGGTTCCTGATGCGCAGCGTGTCGCTTCGGCCGTCGTGTGTGTGGCCGCGCGGTGAGATCGAGCTGGGCCCGCCGCGTCCGCTACCCGGGGGTGCATCGGCGCATCTGACGGATCCGGTGCAGGTGAGCTGCCGAATCGGGGAACGGAATTTCGACATCACCATGAACAACGTGGACTACGCCGCGCTGCGGTCCTGGTCGGAGTCCTCCCCGCCGGGCGTCCGTGCGGACGTGGCATGACGGACATGGCATGACGGACGCTGCGTGACGCGCGAACCCGACTGGGTGCAGCACGTGGTGTGGTGGCAGGTCTACCCGCTGGGTGTTGCTGGTGCCGATATCAGCGGCCGGTCGCGGGCGGCAACGCCTGCCCTGGCGCGGATCGGCGACTGGTTGGACTACACCCTCGAACTCGGTGCGTCAGGTGTCGCCCTCGGCCCGATCTTCGAATCCAGCACCCACGGGTACGACACCACCGACTATCTCCGTATAGACGCCCGTCTGGGTACCGATTCGGACTTCGATGACCTGGTCGCTGCGGCCCATACGCGCGGTCTACGGGTGCTACTGGACGGCGTGTTCAACCACGTGGGTCGCGAGCACCACGCGTTCCAGGACGTGCTGGCGCACGGGTCGCGTTCGCCCTACTGCTCGTGGTTCCGACTGAGGTGGCCGGACGGACCCGACGGCCCACCGGAATACGACGATTTCGAAGGCCATTCTCAGCTGGTCGCGCTCGACCACGACTCACCCGAGGTAACCGCGATGGTGACTCGGGTGATGACCCACTGGCTGGACCGGGGTGTCGACGGGTGGCGGCTGGATGCTGCCTACGCTGTGCCGCCGAAGTTCTGGGCGCAGGTGCTTCCAGTGGTCCGCGAGAAGCATCCCGACGCGTGGATTGTCGGGGAGGTGATCCATGGCGACTACGTAGAAGTCGTGCAGGCGTCAGGGATGGATTCGGTCACCCAGTACGAACTGTGGAAGGCGATCTGGAGTTCGTTGCAGGATGGCAATTTCTACGAACTCGACGCCGCGATGGAGCGTCACAACGCATTCCTGGACGCCTTCGTGCCGCTGACCTTCGTCGGGAATCACGACGTGACGCGGATTGCCAGCAGGATCAGTGACAGTCGGCACCTGGCCCATGCCGTCGTCGTGCTGTTCACCCTCGGTGGCACTCCGAGCGTCTACTACGGGGACGAGCAGGGCTTCCGCGGTGTCAAGCAGGAGCGCGTCGGGGGAGACGACGAGATTCGTCCGGCACTCCCGAGCAGCCCTTCGCAGTTGTCACCGCTCGGTGAACCGGTGCTGCGGCTGCACCAGGAGCTGATCGGGCTTCGCCGCCGCCACCCGTGGTTGCACACTGCGCACAGCACCGTGGTGCAGCTGTCCAACGAGCAGCTGATCTACGACGTGAGCGCCGAATCCACCCAGCGACTGCGGGTTGCGTTGAATCTCAGCGATACGACGTACCGGGTGGCGGCCGACGGATTGGCTCTGCAGGCCGGGGAAGCAGCAGCAACCGGAGCAGATTTCACGCTGGAACCGCATGGCTGGGCTGTGCTGGGCTGACGCCCGCTTCCAGCGTTCTTGACGCCGGCGTCGTTCATTCGGACTTCTGCTGGCGACCCCCGCCCGGCACCCACTCCACGTCCCCACCATGCGCGATGTTTGCGTGACGGGCGGCCAGGAACAACAGGTCGGACAGCCGGTTCAGATACCGCGCAGCAAGTGGATTGACCCCGCCGATCTGTTCAGAGCCCGTCGCGGCCTCCTGCGTGCCGTGCTCGGCGATTGCCGCCCAGGTCGAGCGTTCGGCCCGCCGTGCCATCGTGCGCGCGAGGTGCAGCTGCGCGGCGCCGACAGAACCGCCCGGCAGGATGAACGACCGCAATGTCTCGAGGTCTTCGTTGAGCCGGTCGCAGTCCGCCTCCAACTCATCGACCCACTCCGGCAGCACGCGCAACGGCGGGTGCGGCGGATCGGCCACGAGCGGCGTACAGAGATCTGCCCCCACGTCGAAGAGGTCGTTCTGGATACGACGCAGCATGGCCTGCATCGCGTCGTCCAGTCCGCCCGTAGCGACGGCGACACCGATGCATGAGTTGGTCTCGTCGATGTCGGCGTATGCCACGAGTCGCGGGTCGTTCTTCCCGGTGCGACTGAAGTCGCCGAGGGAGGTACTGCCGTCGTCGCCGGTACGGGTGTAGATCCTGCTGAGGATGACCATGACCCGATCCTCTCAGTCGGCCGGCTCAACCGATCGCGGTGCCCGCTGCCCGGCGTGGGTCGGCCGCCGCGAACAGCGTCCCGTCACCGGCCCGGTAGGCGGCCGCCACACCACCGAAATACATTGCGTGAGCGGGGTGTTGAACCGCGTCGCGGCCGCCGAGCTGCGCCTCTATCTGCGCATCGGGCTCGTACTGCACGACCTCGTGGTCGTCGATGAGCTGAATGTGCAGCCGCGGCGCGTCGATGCCCTCCTGCAGGCCGGCGTCATCCAGGCAGTACCGGCCCATGACCTGCATCAGCGCCGTCGTGATCCGGTCGGCGCCGGGACTTCCGATCGCCAGGAGGCCGCCATCGGTGCTCCGGGCGGTGGTCGGTGCCATGTTCGAGGCGATCCGGGTGCCGGGGGGCAAGGCGTGCAGGCCCAGCCGATTGAGCTCGGGCTCGCCGAGACAGTTGTTCAGCACCAGACCGGTGCCTGGCACGGTGACGCCGGAGGAATATCCGGCCGAGGAGGTGATCGAGCAGGCGGTGCCACCTGCATCCACCGCCGAGACGTGGACGGTGTCCCCGCTGGTCGACAGCGCGGCCCGGTCGCCGTCAGACCGGCTGTGCAACAGGTGCAGCCCCGCCGCAGCGAGATCGACGGCGCGGTCCAGGTGTGCTTCCCGGTAGCGCAGCACCCTGGTCTGCACGTCGATGAGCGCTGCGGGGCTGGTGCCGGATTCGGCGAGCATCCGCAGCATCGTGGTGAGGACGGGGCCTCCGATGGAGGGTGGCGGGTTGGTGGCGATGTCCCACCGGCCGAGGTGCGTCCGGTTCGCGGGCCGCGCCACGGCCCGGTACGCCGCGAGGTCGGCGCGCGTGAGCAGTCCACCGGTGCGTTGCACGTGATCGGCCACCGCTTCGGCCAGATCGCCGTCGTACAGGCTCGAGAAACCCTGTTGGGCGAGGGTTTCCAGGGTGCGGGCAAGATCGGCGTTCGTCATGGTGTCGCCCAGCCCGACCGGTGAATCGCCGTGGAAGTGGATGGCGCGGGTCACCGGATCGAAGGCGTAGAGCGGGTCGCCCACGAGACGCAGATAGCTGCCGCTGGCGGACCCGACCGTGAAGCCGTCCCGTGCTGCGCTGATGGCCGGCGCAAGGACATCGGCCCGACTGGCCCGCCCGAACCTCTCACTGGCCATCGCGCAGGCTGCGAAGGCCCCCGGTGTCGCGGCCGATCCGGGGCCGGCGAAGACGGTGATGCCACCCGCGTAGTTGAGGAAGAGCTCGCGGATGCCACCGCCGAACCGGTCTTGGGCCAGCCCTCGGCCGGGCATCTCGCAGTTGCCGTCGATGACGATCGGCGACCCGTCCGACGGCCAGACGTTGATGAAGGCGCCACCGAGCGCGCTGACCAGACCCGGTTCGGTGACATAGGCGGTCATCAATGCTGCAATGGCCGCGTCAACCGCGCTACCGCCGGCCTGCGCTACCTGGACCCCGGCCTGGGTGCTGAGGGCATTCGGCGCCGCGACCGCGATCTGATCGGGCATCAGAACAATCTCGTGGTGGTGTCGTCGGCACCCTTGAGTGCGTCGTAATCCAAGGTCACACAACGGATCCCGCGGTCCTGGGCCAGCACTCGC
>JALYUK010000278.1 GCA_030853805.1 Actinomycetota bacterium
CATGTCCAAAAGCCGAGATTGTCGGTCACAATGAACACGTGCTGAGCCCGCTGGACCGTGCCGTGCGGGGATGGTTGGACCACCTGCGCGTCGAGCGTGGCGCGTCGGTCCACACCCTCGCGGCCTACGAGCGTGATCTGCGCCGCTACGCCGCCTACCTCGCCGCCCGCGATATCAGCAACCCGTCGGCCGTGGCAGAGGCTGACGTGAGCGAATACGCCGCCACGTTGCGTGCGGGCGACCAGGAGCATCCGGCGCTCGCCGCATCCTCCACTGCCCGTCATCTCGCCGCAGTGCGTGGGCTGCACCGTTTCCTCGCCCTCGAAGGGGAGCTCGCAACCGACGCGGCCGCCGGCGTGACTCCTCCCAGGCCTCCCCAGCGACTGCCGAAGGCAATTCCGGTGGACCACGTCGAGCGGTTACTCGCTGCGGCGAGCGTCGGTGACACACCCACTGCGTTGCGCGACCGTGCGTTGCTGGAACTGATGTACGGGATCGGTGCGCGAGTCAGTGAAGCCACGGGGTTGGACGTCGACGATATCGACCTGGACAACGATGCAGTGCGGGTCCTGGGCAAGGGCAGCAAGGAGCGCATCCTGCCGCTCGGCAGCTACGCCAGAGTTGCGCTGTCGGCGTACCTGGTGCGCGGTCGCCCTGCCCTGGCGCAGGTCGCGAAGATGTCGACCCCGGCGTTGTTTCTCGGTGCCCGCGGCACCCGGTTGACCCGCCAGTCGGTGTGGAACATCGTGCAGGCATGCGCCGCGCGGGCGGGACTGGACGCGCATCTGAGCCCGCACACGCTGAGACACTCGTTTGCCACTCATCTGCTCGACGGCGGAGCGGACGTACGGGTCGTGCAGGAGCTACTGGGACATGCGTCGGTGACGACCACGCAGATCTACACGATGGTTTCGGTGCAGCAACTACGCGAAGTCTTTGCCGGCGCCCACCCCCGAGCACGCGCGACCCACCACGGACCCGGCGGCGATGCATTAAGTTGAGTCGCGATCGGCGCGAGCCGTACGACGTCCTACCCGGAAGAGCACGAGAATACTTTGACCTCGCACGAGAACATCGGACCGACAGGCCGACCGCTTCCCATTTTTGCGACCCCGAACCCGCTGTCGACCCACGGGCCCGCGCGCATCATCGCGATGTGCAACCAGAAGGGTGGGGTCGGCAAGACCACCTCCACCATCAACCTGGGTGCCACGCTGGCGGAGTACGGCCGCAAGGTGCTCGTCGTCGACTTCGATCCGCAGGGAGCGCTCAGCGTCGGGCTGGGGGTCCGCGCCAACGAGCTGGACGTGACCGTCTACGACCTGCTCGTCAGCCGGGGTCACGACATCCACGACGTCATCCAATTCACGAACACACCAGGCCTGGATGTGCTGCCCGCCAATATCGACCTGTCAGCGGCAGAGGTCCAGCTGGTGGGCGAGGTCGCGAGGGAGATGGTGCTGGCGCGGGTGCTGCGACCGGTCACTGACGAGTACGACGTCATCCTGATCGACTGCCAACCCTCACTGGGACTGCTGACGGTCAACGCGTTGACGGCAGCGCATGGCGTGCTGATCCCGCTGGAGTGTGAGTTCTTTGCAATGCGCGGGGTGGCGCTGCTGATCGAGACGATCGACAAGGTCACCGACCGGTTGAACCCCGGTCTGCGGCTGGACGGGATCCTCGCCACGATGTACGACGGGCGCACCCTGCACAGCAAGGACGTCGTGCGTTCCGTGGTGGATCACTTCGGCGACGACGTACTGCACACGGTCATCAACCGCACGGTGAAGTTCCCGGATGCCTCGCTGGCCGCGGAGCCGATCACCCGGTATGCGTCCACGCATGGGGCCGCCGAGGCCTACCGGCAGCTCGCCCGCGAACTCATCGCGCGCGGCGCCACGGCCTGAGCCGCAGTGCCGGCAGCGACCGACCCGCAGAGCGGCACCGGGACGCCGCCACCGCAGGTGCCCGGCGGCGTGCTGACCCGCCGCGCACCGCGGACACCGTTCGAAGTGCACCTCGATGTGTTCTCCGGACCGTTCGAGCTGCTTCTGGGCCTGATCTCCAAACATCAACTGGACGTCACCGAGATCGCCCTGTCCCAGGTCACCGACGAATTCATTGCGCATATCCGTACGGCGCAGGCCGGCGCAGACGACTGGGATCTGGACCAGGCCACTGAGTTCCTGCTGATCGCTGCGACCTTGCTGGACATCAAAGCGGCCAGGTTACTGCCGGGCGGCGGCAGCCAGGACGAAGAGGACCTTGCGTTGATCGAAGCTCGCGATCTGCTGTTCGCCCGGCTGCTGCAGTACCGGGCGTTCAAGGATGTTGCGTCGCTGCTTGCGGAACGGATGGCGACGTCCGGGCGGATCACCGCCCGGCAGGCCGGCCTGGAGGAGCGGTTCGCGTCGCTGCTCCCGGAACTGGTCATGGGCATCGGCCCGGAACAGCTGGCGCAGATCGCCGCGCGCGCCATGACGCCCCGACCGGAGCCGACGGTCGGGCTGGAGCATCTACACGCGAACACCGTCAATGTGGGCGAGCAGGCGGAGATCGTTTCGGAGTTACTGAGAGCAGGCAATACGCTGTCCTTCTCCGAGCTGGTGGCCGACGCCGACTCGACGCTGGTGATCGTGGCGAGATTTCTTGCCCTGCTGGAGTTGTTCAAGGAGTCCGCAGTGGCCTTCGAGCAACCCCAGGCTCTCGGGATCCTGCACGTGCGATGGACAGGCACCGGACAGGTCCAGATCACCGATGAATACGACGATGACACCGAGGCGCACGTGAAGGAGGAGCCGACCGATGAGTAATGACGTGTCGGCGCCCGAGGACGAGCAACTCGAACTCGATCTGGGCCAGCTACCCGGAGGGGTGGCCGCAGCCCTCGAAGCCGTCTTGATGGTCGTGGATCAACCGGTGACAGTGCCCGAGCTCGCCGACGGACTGAAGCTGCCGGCAGCGCGTATCCGCGGGTTGCTGGAAAATCTTGAATCCGAATACGCCGCGCAGAGTCGCGGTTTTACGTTGCGCTGCATCAACGGCGGCTGGCGGATCTACAGCAGGGCCGACTACGCACCGGTCGTCGAGCGGTTCCTGATGGGTGGTCAGCACGCAAAGCTGACCCAGGCCGCATTGGAGACGCTGGCCGTGGTCGCCTACCGGCAGCCGATCTCCCGATCGCGCATCGGTGCGGTACGCGGCGTGAATGTCGACGGCGTCGTGCGCACCCTGGTCACCCGCGGAATGATCGCGCAGGTCGGCGAGGCGGCCGACAGCGGCGCCGGTCTCTACGGCACCACCCCCTATTTTCTGCAGCGCATCGGGCTCACCTCCCTGGAGGACCTGCCGGCGCTCGCCCCCTATCTCCCCGACTCCGACGTCATCGAAGAACTGATCGAGCAAGGACACGCATGAGTAGCCAAGACAAAGGCGGCGCACGTTCGCACCGCAAAGGTCGCCCGTCGCCGGGCCGCAACGCCAAACGACCCGTACAGCAGGTGGTCCCACCGCGGGAGAAGCCGAAGCAGGTAGTCGATCAGCATGTGCCCGGCGGTGAACGGCTGCAGAAGGTGCTGGCCGCGGCCGGCGTCGGTAGTCGTCGGGTCTGCGAGAACCTGATCGTTGCCGGCCGGGTCGAGATCGACGGGCAACGGGTGACCGAGCTCGGTGTCCGTATCGACCCTGAGCGCGTGACGATCCACGTGGACGGCGAGCGCGTGCAGTTGGACAGCTCCCGGGTCTACCTGGCCTTCAACAAACCCACCGGTGTGGTCTCGACCATGCACGACGAGCTGGATCGCCCGTCGGTGGGGGAGTACGTCGAAGGGCGCAAGGAACGGCTGTTCCACGTCGGACGGCTGGACGTCGACACCGAGGGTCTGCTGATCCTGACCAACGACGGCGAGCTGGCCAACCGACTGCAGCACCCGTCCTACGGCGTCACCAAGACCTATGTCGCCGTCGTACCCGGCCCCGTGCCGCGTGCGCTCGGCCGCCAGCTTCGTGACGGCGTCGAGCTGGAAGACGGCGTCGTGAAGATCGACTCGTTCAAGGTTGTGGACTCCCGCCCGGGGTGGGCGATGGTCGAGGTCGTCCTGCACGAGGGTCGCAACCACGTCGTGCGCCGGTTGCTCGAAGCGACCGGTCACCCGGTCGAATCCCTCGTGCGCACCGACGTCGGACCGGTCCAGCTCGGTGAGCTGCGCCCGGGCAAGTTGCGGCCGCTGTCCAGCAGGGAGATCGCCGGCCTCTACAAGGCAGCCGGGTTGTGAGTTCGTCCGTCCACGTCGTCGGCGCGGGCCTGATCGGTACCTCGATCGGACTCGCGTTGTCACGTGCCGGGCACACCGTGACGCTTGCCGATCCGTCGCCGACGGCGGTCGCACTCGCGGCGGACCTGGGTGCCGGCACAGCGACGGAGCCCCAGGCACCTGAGGTCGTCATCGTGGCTGCGCCGCCCGATGTTGCCGCTGAGGTCATCGTGGCCGCACTGGCGAAGTGGCCGGATGCAGTCGTGACCGACGTGGCCTCGGTGAAGTCGACGATTCTGCGGAATGTCGAAACCGGTGCAACCGTGGCTCAGCTACCTCGATACCTCGGATCGCACCCGATGGCCGGCCGCGAGCGTTCCGGTGCCGTTGCCGCTCAGGCCGATCTCTTCGAGGGGCGTACCTGGGTGGTGTGCCCCCATGAGCGCACCGATCCTGCTGCTGTCCAGCAGGTCGCCCGATTGGCCGGCGTCACCGGAGCTGCAGTGGTGACGATGGGCGCACAGGAGCACGATCGGGCCGTTGCCTATGTCTCGCACCTGCCTCAGGTGGCGGCCAGCGTGGTCGCGGGTCGGCTCCGGGAGTTGCCGGACGCCGCGGTGTCCCTGGCCGGCCAAGGCCTTCGGGACGTGACCCGCATCGCGGCGAGCGACCCCCTGCTGTGGACCCAGATACTCGCCGGGAACGCCGAGGTGCTCGCCCCGGTCCTGCGTGATGCTGCCGCGGACCTGGCCGGTGTCGCGGCTGCTCTCGCGTCGATAGCAGCCAATGATGGCAACGGTGCCCGCGCGGTGGTGGCGCACACGATCAGCCACGGACAACTCGGTCATGCGCGGATCCCCGGCAAACACGGTGCACCTGCAGCGTCGTACGCGAGCGTGGTGGTGCTGGTGCCGGACGAGCCCGGTGCCCTGGGTCGGCTGTTCAACGATGTCGGCGATGCCGGGGTCAACTTGGAAGATCTTCGCCTCGAACACGGCATCGGGGCGCCGCTGGGTATTGCCGAACTCTCGGTCCTGCCATCTGCGCTCGACCGGTTGATGACGCAGTTGGAAGCACGAGGGTGGAAGGTGCACGAATGAACGAGGTCAGCAGTTCTGGTATGCCGCTCGATGGGTCGACGGAGGCGTTGGTCGTCGTGATCGACGGGCCGTCGGGGACCGGCAAATCCAGTGTCTCCAAGGCCGTCGCGCAGCAGTTGGGCGTCGGCTACCTCGACACCGGGGCGATGTATCGCGCCCTCACCTGGTGGTGCGTGGATCGCGGGCTCGCCCTGGCCGACCAGGACGCGGTAGCTCTCGAAGCACTGACCTTTCCGCTGTCGATGGGTAGCGACCCCACGTCGCCTACCGTGCTGGTGGCCGATCGCGACATTGCCGCAGCCATCCGGGAGCCGTCCATCTCGATGGCGGTGTCCACGGTCGCGACCAATCTGGGCGTGCGCGATCACCTGCGCGATCGGCAGCGCGAGTTGATCGCACGTATCAGCGACGCCACCGGAGGGGTGATCGCCGAAGGGCGCGACCTGACGACGGTCGTCGCACCGGACGCGACCGTGCGGATCCTGATGACCGCGAGTGAAGAAGCACGCATTGCGCGCCGGGCGGGGGAGTTGTCCACCACTGCAGCAGCGACCCGCGCCCAGGTCGTCGATAGGGACGCGCGTGATTCCACGGTCGCCGCATTCATGCAGGCTGCTGACGGCGTCGTGACCGTCGATACCTCGGATCTCGACTTCGACGGGTCGGTGCAGGCGGTCCTGGCCGTCGTGCGAAATGGGCGTGACGGCGGAGCCCCTCAACCCTGAGACAATGATCCTATGACCGACGATGCGCGCCAGCCGGCCGACAGTGAACTTCCCGATGACGACACCACGGTGGAGCGGGCGCTGCGGGTCGGTCTTGAGGATTTCGACCTCAGTGAGGCCGATCGCGCGTTGCTGAGCGGCGAGGCTGGTGCTGACGGCACCGATGTGGAGGGGGAGCTACGTCCGGTGGTGGCCGTCGTCGGTCGTCCGAACGTCGGCAAATCGACCTTCGTCAACCGTATTCTCGGCCGCCGCGAAGCGGTCGTCGAGGACGTGCCGGGGGTGACCCGCGACCGGGTCGCCTACGACGCTGAGTGGACGGGCCGCGAGTTCACCCTCGTCGACACAGGCGGCTGGGAGGTCGACGCGACCGGCATCCACCTGCGAGTCGCGGAGCAGGCTGAGGTCGCCATCGAGCTGGCGGACGCGGTCCTGTTCATCGTCGATGCGATGGTGGGCGCGACCGACACCGACGAGGCAGTCGTGAAGCTGCTGCGCAAATCGGGCAAGCCGGTGATTCTGATCGCGAACAAGGTCGATGACCTACGCACCGAAGCAGATGCGGCGATGCTGTGGTCCCTGGGGCTCGGTCAGCCCTACCCGGTGTCCGCGATGCACGGGCGGGGGGCCGGTGACGCACTGGACGCGTTGCTCGCGGTACTACCACTCGAATCCAGTGTGGGCGACGCCTACCGCCGCGGCGGTCCGCGGCGGGTTGCGCTCGTCGGCCGACCGAATGTCGGCAAGTCGTCGCTGCTGAACAAGCTGGCCGGGTCCGAGCGAGTCGTCGTGGACGAAGTTGCGGGCACGACCCGCGACCCGGTCGACGAAATGATCGAACTCGGCGGCAAGGTGTGGCGATTCGTCGATACGGCCGGAATCCGTCGGCGCGTGCATCAGACGCGGGGTGCTGATTTCTACTCTTCACTGCGCACCCAGACGGCTATCGAGAAGGCCGAGGTCGCGGTAGTGCTGATCGACGCCGAAGACTCCATCGCCGAGCAGGACATCCGAGTCGTGCAGCAGATCGTGGACGCCGGACGGGCCCTGGTAGTGGCGTACAACAAGTGGGACCTGGTGGATGAGGAACGACGCTATTACCTCGAGCGTGAAATCGAGCGAGAGCTCGTACAGATCACCTGGGCGCCCCGGGTCAACCTCTCGGCGGTCACCGGTTGGCACACGGACCGTCTGGTGCGTGCGCTGGAGACCGCCCTCGCGTCGTGGGACTACCGGGTGCCGACTGGGCGACTGAACGCTTTCCTCGGTGAGATCGCCTCCAGCCACCCGCACCCCGTGCGCGGTGGCAAGCAGCCGCGGATCCTCTTTGCGACCCAGGCTTCCACCCGACCGCCGCGTTTCGTGGTTTTCGCCAGCGGCTTCATCGAGGCGGGTTACCGCCGCTTCCTGGAGCGCCGATTGCGCGAAGAGTTCGGTTTCGAGGGCACCCCGATCGAACTGTCGGTACGGGTGCGGGAGAAGCGAAAGCGCTGAGTCCCTCTCGCCGCTGTCCCGATTGGGCGGCGGCGCACTCGGTGGGATATTGTTTCGCTCGCCCTCCGGGGCAACGGGCTGTGGCGCAGTTTGGTAGCGCACTTGACTGGGGGTCAAGGGGTCGCAGGTTCAAATCCTGTCAGCCCGACAGATGTTTGTGCAGGTCAGAGAGTTGCTCAGTCACAATGATGAGGGAACGTGCAAGAGAGGGACCGGTTCTTCTAGCCCATTCCCGATGTTGTATCGCGATAAGGCGGCAACTCCGCATGTCGAGGGGTTTGGGCGGGCGGGAGTTGTAGCCCGTGAGGCAAAGTGCCCGCCGCGATGACTGCCATCTAGTGGCTGATCCCGGTTACGGCCGCGATTTGGTTGCATCCCTTCGGTTTGACGGGCTGACGTCGCCAACCGGTGAACGTCCAGGTCAACGGCGGCCAGCCATGGGCCTGCCATGACAAGCGGCGATAAGAGCAGCAGTGCCCACAGGTGACGGGGCGAGCCGGGCCGCCAAGATGGAGGTCACTGCTACTGCGACGGGCAGCACCCACCCGAATGGGACTGTCCGGGTAAGGGGCGCTTTGCGGTCTGTGCGATAGCTGAGCGTGCGCAGATTCCGTGCTGTCAGAATCCCGACGAGCGCGGCCACGGCGGTGACGCCCGCGACATCTATTTAGATCACGCTAGTGAAATCGCGCTCGGCTCTCAGGCTCCGGTCGATGTATATCGGCTCGTCATGCGCAGCGGCTCCATGCGATCAGCGACGAGGTTCGACAGTGGTTGCAACTGAACAAGTCCGCGACGCGAATCTCGGTGCAGAGTCATCGTGGAGGGGTTACCGGCGTGGAGGACTTACCGGCGTGGCGGAAGCGTTGGGTGCCACCTGACGTTCTTTTGCTGACCCTGCTGGTGGCGTGGCGGGTACCGCTTCGCTGGCGTTGATCGTGAGGGTGTGGGTGGCGACGAGGCGGTAGCGCAGGTCTTGGGCTGGTTGCTCGGCCAGGGGTCGGTCAGCGATGAGCTGGCGGGTCACTGCTGGCACGTTGTGGCCCTCGGCGTGTGCCTGGTCGAGTAATTGTGCCAGCGCGGGCCAGTCGGCCTCGTGGGGTGGGCGGGCGTCGAGTTCGCGGGCCAGGCTCGCCCAACGTTGTGTTGGTGGTTTCAGAGCTGCGTCTTGCATGCGTGTTCGCACGTCGGCGACTTGGTCGAGTTGGGTGTGCGCGGCCAGGCGTGGGTCGCGTACCCAGGTGTTGGCGGCGGGGATGAGGTCGCGTTGCGCCTGGGTGGTGCTGAGCTGAAGGCGGGGCGCGATCCGCGCGGTGCTGTCATTCCAGTGGCTGGATGGTCTGGTGGCCAGGATTTGGGCGGCGGCAGTTCGAGCTTGGTCGGGGGGCAGGTTGGTCATCCGTTCGTCGAGCAGGGTGGTGGCGAGGGGTCCGGGGTGGTGCAGCGCTGCTCGTAGCGCGGCGGGGCCACGCAGGGTGAACACGTCAGCCGGATCCAGACCTGTTGGGAGGAGAGCGTGGCCGGGGTCGAGGTTGTGGGGTGCGAGGAGCCAGTAGTCGCGTTCGGCGGCGACCTGGCCTGCCAGGTTGGTGTCGTTGTCGGTGGCGACGATGAGCCAGGGGTCGAAACCGGTCTCGCGGGGTCCAGGTCTGATGAGTTTCCGGCGCGGGCGTGCTCGCTCAGGGCGGCGAGTTGGTGGGCTTGTTCTTCGGTGAGGGATGTGCCGAGTGGGGCGACGCCGACTCGGGTGCCGTGGGTGGCGAGGGTGACGGCGATGGCGTCCATTGGTCCTTCGACCAACACTGGCCGCGCACCGCGTGCATGGGTGCGGGGCTCGTACAGGTTGGTTCCGGGGATGTACAGCTGCGCGGCGAGGCTGAATAGCGCGGTGTTGGGGCTGTTGAGGTATTTGGGTCCTTTCGTGTCGTTGTCGTTCAGGTCGGGGTGGCGTCGCCCGAGGAATCCGAGGATCACGTCGTCCCCGGCGAAGGGGATCGTGGTGAAGTTTTCCCAGCTGTGGCGTCGGTGGATGATCGGCAGTACGAGCCGGTTGACGAAGTGGTCGCGCACGCGTCCAGTGGATTCATTGTGCTTCGCGACCCCGGCGGCGATCATCTCGCCATCGCTGACCCCTCGTGCGCGCAGGTGGGTGACGAGCCGGTCCCACCCCGGCGGTGCGAATCCGGGTTGGAAGCGTTCGTCGCCCGCCAGATCCGCCCCGAATCGCTCGGCCAGGTGGTGTGCTGCCCAGGAGCCGGGGAACTAGTGGCGGTAGTAGGCCAAGGCAAGGGTGTTGATTCCTGCGATGCGTTCGGGGCTGACTGTGCTGTCCGCGAAGAGTGTTTCGCGGTATGCCGCCCGTTCGATCTGGGCGTCGCAGAGTTCCAACGGGCCTAAGGTGTCGCGGCGTAGCTGCGCCATCAGGAGCAATTGATCGAGGTCGCCGTCAGTGGTGTCGACGTTCATGAACTCTGCCAGGTTTAG
>JALYUK010000286.1 GCA_030853805.1 Actinomycetota bacterium
ATGAGGGCGACTTTCACGACGATAAAGAGGGCATCGAGGACACCCGGCGAACTCGTCGTACAAGAACGTGATGCATGCGCGCACGACCGGAGCGCGCACGCGATTGGCAAATCTACCAGCGCAGCCAGGCGCACCCAAATCAGCGGCGTCGCTGGGTCGCCTACAGCCCGTCGGGAAAGGCGGGCTGCTCAGCGGGTGCCTCGGTGGCGGGTGATGGTCAGGATGGCGTGCTCGACGGCGTAGACCGGGTCCCGGCCACCGCCCTTGACCGCGAAGTCGGCCGCGGCGACCGCCTGAATCGCCGCGCCGAGTCGCTCACCGTCCCACCCCCGCGCCGCTGTGCGAGCGCGGTCGACCTGCCAGGGCGCCATTCCCAGCGTGCCGGCGAGTGATGCGGCGGACCCGCCGCCCGCGGTCGCCACCCGTGCGATCTGTCGTAGTTGACTCGCCAGGACGGCCACGATCGGGACCGGGTCGACACCTGATGAAATGGCGTGCCGCAACAGCCGTAGCGCCTCGGACGCCTCACCCGCGACCGCCGCGTCGGCCACCCGGAATCCGGACGCGTCGACTCTGCCCCCGTGGTACCTCTCGACCTGTTCGACGTCGATCAGGCCCTGCGTGTCGTCGACCAGTTGTTTCGCGGCCGACGCGAGCTCGGACACGTCGCGGCCGACGGCCTCCAGCAATGCCCGGACGGCCTCCGGGGTCGCCTTGCGTCGCTCTCGGCGGAACTCGTGGGTCAGAAATTCGTGTTTCTCGCGGTCGGTCTTGATCGCCGGCGCATCGATACGCCGTGCCCCGGCGCCTTTGAGAGCATCCAGAACCCGCTTGGCGCGGTTGCCGCCCTTGTGCATGACGACCAGCCGCAGGTCATCGAGCACGCCCTGACCGATGACGGTCAGCAGGTCGGATTGCAGGTCATCGGTTGCTTCGTCAACGTCCTGCACGACCACCACGGTGGTGCCGCCGAACAGGCTCGGGCTGGCATGCACCAGAAGCGAACCGGCCAGGTAGTCCGATGCGGTGAGGCGCACCACCTCCGACCGAGGGTCAGCGGCGCGGTAGACATCCAACGCGCTGTCCAGGCCGCGCTGGGCAAGCACCCGCTCCGGGCCTGAGATCAGGACGAAGGCGGGCGTCTGCGACATACGGCACACCCTGCCATGCGGGTCCGACGACCGTGCTCAGTGCTGCAGGTCCAGGCCGAGCACAACGGACCGCGCCGCCACCTCTGCAGCCGGAATGCCGAGGTGTTCTGCCAGCTCGGCTGCGTCCAACCCCATCTCGACGCCATCGCGTAATTCGTCGTCGTCGTCGGCGCTCCAGACCCGCTCACCGTCTGCTGCGACGACCCGCAAGGTGGGTTCCGCACGGGCCGGCTCAGGCTCCTGCGGCTGTTCCTCGGCCACGGGGACGCGGTCCACAGCCGGCTGCTGCGGGGCGAGCGGCCGGTTGGCGCCCAGCGGCATGATCGAGGGCTGGGCCAGCGGCTGCGATTCAACGTGGGCCACCTGCGCGCGCAGGCTGTCGAGAAGGTCCTGCTGGGGACTTGACGCGTCGGGCAGCGGGGTGGCAACCGGTGTGGGGTTCTCCGCCGGTGCGGGGTGCTCGACGGGCCCATCTGTGGAGGGCGTCGCGAGCGCAGACGTGTCGTCGTCACGCACGACGGGTGCCGGCGAGTTGGCGGCAGGGCGTCGCTCCTTGGCCTGCACCGCTACGAGCGGCGTCGCGGTCTCGTCCAGCCGGCGTAGCGCGTTGAGCACCAGGGCGCGGTCGCTGGTCGGCCAGAACGGCGGCAGGGTGGACTGCAGGAATCCGGCGTACCGCGCGGTCACCATGCGGGGGTCCAGAAAGGCCACCACTCCCCTGTCATCGGCGCGGCGGATCAACCGGCCCGCACCCTGCGCCAGCCGCAGCGCGGCATGCGTCGCCGATACCGCCATGAAGCCGTTGCCGCCCCGGCGGGCGATCTCCTCGGTGCGCGCGGACGCGAGCGGGTCGTCCGGGCGTGGGAACGGGATGCGGTCGATCAGCACCAGCTGGCACGCACTGCCCGGCACGTCGACGCCCTGCCACAGCGTCATCGTCCCGAACAGGCAGGTGGCTGCGTCGGAGGCGAACTGCCGCACCAGGGTCGCGATCTGGTCATCCCCCTGGCACAGGACCGGGAAGGTCGTGCCCAGCCGCTCACGCATGGCCTCGGCGGCAACTTGGGCGGCCCGGCGGGAGGAGAACAGCCCCAGGGTCCGCCCGCCCGCTGCCCGGATCAATGTCTCGATCTCGTCCAGCATCGCCTCGCTCGGGCCGTCGCGCCCCGGTGCCGGGAGCGCCCGGGCGACGTAGGCGATCGCCTGGCTCGGATAGTCGAACGGTGAACCGACGTCCAGCCCCTTCCAGCTGGGCCCGCCCGCACCGCGCAGGCCCAGGCTGCCTGCGATGGCATCGAAGCTGCCGCCCAGCTCCAGCGTGGCCGAGGTGATCACGACGGTGCGTTCGCCGAAGACAGCGTCACGCAACGCCATCGCCACGCTCATCGGCGCGACGCGCAGCAGGTGGCCCCGGCGCGGATCATCGGAGATCCACGCCACGTCCAACGCCCGCTGCTCCAGCACCCGGGCGGCGGTGTCGAACACCTCGTCGACGGCGGCCTGCGCGACCTGGCGACCACCGTCGGCTGCGGCACCCTGCTCCGGTTTGAGCTGACTGATGACGTCGCGGGCGGTATCGCGCAACCGGCCCAGCCCGAGCGCGAGATCCTCCGGCAAGCCGGTCAACCGGCCGGGCGCCAACCGCTCCAGCACGCTCTGCACGAACTCACCCGCGTCGGTCATCGCCGAGGTGTCGGCGAGTCGCCCGCAACGCCGGGCAGCCGCGCCGGCCATCCCGGCGGACAGCTCGTCGGTGACGGTCGAGGTCACGCGGTCGACCAGCTCATGGCCCTCATCGATGACCAGCAGGTCGTGCTCGGGCAGCATCCGACGGCCCTCGAAGGCGTCGATCGCCATAAAGCTGTGGTTGGTCACCACGACGTCGCAGTCCTTGGCGTGGGTGCGGGCCTGCTCCACGAAGCACTCGGTCACCATCGGACACTTCGAGCCCAGACACTCCAGAGCCGATACCGATACCTGCCGCCACGCGCGTTCGCTGACGCCGGGAACCAGGTCGTCGCGGTCCCCGGACTCGGTCTCGTCGGCCCATTCACGCAGTCGCAGCACTTCGGCGCCGAGCCGGCCGGCCTGCTGGTCGACCTCGCCGACCGACAGCAGCCCGTCACCGTCGTCATCCGGGTACCCGCCCCCGAGCTTGTTGACACATACATAGTTGCGGCGGCCCTTGACCAGCCCGTACGTCGGTCGGCGGCCGAGCACCGGGGCGAGCGCGTCGGCGATGCGCGGCAGGTCGCGGTCGACGATCTGCGCCTGCAGTGCCAGCGTCGCGGTAGCGATGATCGCGGGCTTGCCACTCTGCACCGCGTGCGCGATGGCGGGCACCAGGTAGGCCAGCGACTTACCGGTGCCCGTGCCCGCCTGCGCGAGCAGATGGGTGTCGTCGGCGAGCGCATCGTGCACCGCGTGCGCCATCCGCGACTGCCCTTCGCGGGGTGTGCCGCCCACACCCTGGACAGCAGCGGCAAGCAAGTCGTCCAGGTCGGCGGGCATCGGGCCAGGGTATGACCTCCGGCAGGGCAGCCCGACCCACCCTGTGGATGAACTCATGCAGCTCAGTCGCGCAGACCGCCCGGGTGACAGATGAGATGCGCGAGCAGCGCCGTCCATCCCGTCTGATGCGTGGCACCGAGACCCGCGCCGGTGTCGCCATGAAAGTACTCGCTGAAGGTCACGTGCGGATCCCACAACGGGCCGCTGGAATACCAGATCGGGGTCCCCGGCCTCCGGCCGTTCGCGTCAGTGCGCATCAGGCCGATCAACCGTGCCCGTAGGTCATCGGCGATCTGCTGCAACGTCAGCGAGACGCCACTTCCTGTCGGGTGCTCCACGAGCAGGTCCGGCTCTGCGGCTGCGTAACTACGCAGCGCGTCCAGCAGCAGCACGTTCACCGGCATCCATACCGGGCCGCGCCAGTTGGAGTTGCCACCGAACAGTCCGCTGTCGGACTCCCCCGGCACGTAACGGATCGACATCTGGGAGCCGTCCACATCAGCCTCGAAACCGTCGCGGTACACCGCCGACAACGAACGGATCCCGTGCGGCGAGAGGAACTCCGCCTCGTCGAAGAGCCTGCGGTAGAGCGCCGTTCGGCGCTGCGACGGCACGAGTGCAATCGTCACCCGGTCGTCCTCGTGCGACTCGTGATGGATCAGCGCGTCGGCGAGCGCAGTGTCGCGCCGCTGCATCCACTCGACCTCGTCGACGAGTTCGCCGATCTGGTCCAGCACGATCGGGTGAATGGAGTGCACGGCGATCAGCGGCAACAGGCCGACCAGTGACCGCACCGGCAACTGCTCGCTGCTGCCGTCCGCGCGGACCAGCGTGTCGTAGTAGAAGCCGTCCTCCGGTGACCAGAGGGATACCCCTGCCGATCCGAAGTCGTCCATCGCACCGGCCAGGCGCAGGAAGTATTCGAAGAACATCCGCGCCACGTCGTCCCAGCCCGGCGCATTCCTGGCCAGCTCGACCGCCAGCTGCAGCATCGACAGGGCGTAGAACGCCATCCAACTCGTGGCATCGGACTGCTCCAAGCGGGCACCGCCCGACAACGGCGCGGAACGGTCGAAGAACCCGATGTTGTCCATCCCCAGGAAGCCCCCTTCGAAGAGGTAGGAGCCGTCCGCGTCCTTTCGGTTGACCCACCAGGAGAAATTCAGCAACAGCTTGCTGAAGACCCGCACCAGGAACCCGGTGTCAGAGCCGCCGTCGACCCTGTGCACCATCCGCGCTGCCCACGCGAGGACCGGTGGGTTGACGTCGCCGAAGTCCCACTCGTACGCGGGGAGCTGCCCGTTGGGGTGCTGGCTCCACTCGCGCACCATCAGCTCGATCTGCAATTTGGCGAACCACGGGTCGACATCAGCCAACGGCAGGGTGTGAAAGGCCAGGTCCCAGGAGGCGAACCAGGGGTACTCCCACTCGTCCGGCATCGAGATGATGTCGGCGATGTCCAGATGCGAGAAGCGCGAGTTGCGCCCGGTTCGACGCTGCGCGGGCGGCTCGGGTTGCGCCGGGTCTCCCTCCAGCCACTCCGCGACGCTGTAGCGGTACAGCTGGCGGCCCCAGAGCAGTCCAGCGAACGCGCGGCGGGCGATGTGCCGTTCCTGGTCGTCGGCGGCCCCGGCGAGCACCTGCGCGTAGAACTCGTCCGACTCGGCGCGGCGGGCGGTCAGCACGGTGTCACTCCCATCGTCGGATGCCGCAGCGACCGGTGCGTGGTCGGCGCCCGCTGTGGCGCGGAGGTCTCTACCCGCCATCCCCGTCGTGGCTGCAGGGCCTTCTTGCGGTAGCGCGGTCAGTCGCAGTCGGACCGTGACGGACTGCCCGGCACCGACCGCGTCGAAGTGCCACCGGAAGCCGACCTTGGTGCCCTGATCGGATCGGGTGCACGCCGTGTTGCCATGCACGATGGCCTGATCCAGACCGTCCTTGGGGCAGTCCGACGCGCTTGCGGTGCCGTAGAGAGCGAAGTCATCGGTTTCGTTGTCGCAGAACAGGATCTGGGGTTCGCCCTCTGCGACGAGCTGATAGCCGCCCAGCCAGTCGTGCTGGAACTGCACGTGGTCCCCGGTGCGTTGCATACTCGGTTTGCGGGAATCGCGACCCCAGGCCCAGGTATTGCGGAACCAGCCCTGCAGGATCAGATCCAGCGGCGCCTCGTCCGGGCCGTGGTTGGTCGCCGTGACCTGCACGAGGATGTCGGTGGGCGTCGCCTTCGCATGGGTGACCTCGATGTCGAAGAACCGGTCGTCGGCCAGGATTCCGGTATCGGTCAGCTCGTATTCAGCGTCGCCTCTGCCACGAGCTGCGTTCTCGTGCAACAGGTCCGCATACGGGAACGCCTGCTGCGGATAGCGGTAGAGCCAACTGGCATACGAGTGCGTCGGGGTGGCGTCGGTGGGCCACCAGACCTCCTTGACGTCCTCACCGTGGTTGCCCTG
>JALYUK010000292.1 GCA_030853805.1 Actinomycetota bacterium
GTGCGCAGCCAGGTGGTTGCGGGGACGGCGCCCGGCGACAGTTGGTTGGACGGACTGGCGATGTAGGCGTGACTGGGCCCGGACCGGGCGATGGTTATCCCGCTGGGGATCACGGCAGCGCCCACCAGAAGGCCGGCCAGAATCGCTCGGGCCGAGCCCGCCCGGGGAGTGGCACGGGAGCGGCGCCAGAGCACAACGCCGACAGCCAGCAGCGCCAGCAGGACGCCGGTGGCCGTACATGTCACGACGAAGGCCGCGTTCGCCGACGGGTGGGTCTTCCTGGTGAACGACGCGGCGGCGTACCCAATACCGCCACCGACCACCGCGGCGACGCCGGCCCGCCACCAGCGAGCTTCGTGGCAGCGCATTGCGTGCACGACGCCCCAGGCGATCAGGATGTCCGACAACGGCATCACACCGCGCAGGAAATACAGTTCGGATCCGCTCGGGTGCAACACGATCAGGGTTGCGCTGAATCCGGCCAGGATCATGCCGAAGAGCAGGACGACTGCGGGATCCTTCAGCAGCGGCACGGCCAGCAGGAGGCTCGCCAGCTGCAGCAGAACGAGCATGCTGAGCACCACCAGGAAGGTGTATTTCCAGACATCGTTCGGGATCGCAGCCGCGGGTACCCACGAATTCAGCCGACCTCCGGGGGCTGCAAATGCGGCGAGTTTGGAGACGTTGCTACCGCCGAGCAGAAATGGCGCGGTGACAGCGATGGCGGCGAGGCACAGCCCCGTGCTGATCCAGGTCTGACGCAGTCGTGCACGGGTCACCAGTTGGACGACGCCCACGAGCAGCAATCCGCACAGCAGCACGGGCAGATTCGATGATTTCGACCCCGCGCAGGTGAGCATGATCAACCCCAGCAGTACCCAACCGGCGCGGCCCAACCGACGGCCGCGGACGATGTCGATGACCCACCAGGTGGCCACGATCAACACGGGGACACCCATCACCTCTGACGGTGACAGCGGGACGATCGGGTCCGTTCCCAGCGGTGCGATCCACCGCACCGGATTGATGGCGGCGTTGGTGAGGAGCAGGACCAGCGCGGTCAGCCCGGCCTTGGGGGAGCCGGCCAGCCGGGTGGCGAGCAGATAGGTCAGCGCGATGATGGCGGCATACACCGGCAGATACCAGAGTCGACTCGCGACATGCAGGATGTCCACACCCGAGATGAGGGAGTCCGCAGCCATGTGAGCGTTGGAGAACCAGTGGTACTTCAACTCCTGACCGGACACCTGCGGCACCAGGGGCGGCGCTGACGTGCGCGCGGAGGCTGCGACCGCGACGTGCCAGTACAGGTCGGGATACCAGCGCGCGGTCGCAGGGGGTAGGGGGTAGCTCGCGAACATGCGGCTCGCGAGTAGCCAGATCGCCACCACATACGCTGCGGCGACTGACCACGACGCCCACCATGGCTGACGTTCCTCGTACACCGTGCTGCGCAGTTGCGCCCGCCAGCGGGGTACGGCGACGGCGACCGCGATCAGGGGTAGCGGATACACCACGAGGTAGGCGCCGATCCCCAGTGCGACGAAGGCGCCCCAGGCGATCAGTTGGGTCATCATGCCCACGACGAAGCCGACGGAAATTTCCTCCAGGATCGAACGCGCCTGGCCCCGGCAGAGGCGGGTCAGGATCGTCCCCGGAATCAGTACGCCCCAGATCGTCGCGAGCGCGTAGATCAGAATCACACCGAGGTTGATTCCATGCGGCAGGACGATCACGATCGTTGCGAGGAGAGTAACCAGTGCCGGCGCCCACTGGTAGAGCGACGTGGTGCGCTCGAGTGTGGGAAGTCGAAGCGCGGAGAATCGTGGTGCGGGCACGACCCGACGGTATCCCGCGAGGTAGCCACTAGATTTCGCTGAGAGTGACCGACCGTTCGGTCAGTAATTGTCAGGAGCTTCGATGAATGATGTAGCTGGCGGAGCGCTCGATGCTGTTACCCGTCGTGGTCGCCCGGGCTACGACCTCGACTCGCTCCTCTCGGTGACCGTCGAAGTGTTCAACGAGCGCGGGTTCGACGCGACGAGCATGGGTGACCTGTCGCAACGGCTCGGCATTGCGAAATCTGCGATCTATCACCATGTTGCAAGCAAGGAAGTGCTACTGCGGTTGGCGCTGGACGTGGCGTTGGACGGTCTGGAAGCTGTGGCGCGTGAAAGCCGCGACCTCAATGGGCCCCCGGTGGTGCGGTTGGAGTTCCTGGTCCGCGAGAGCGTCATGCTGCTACAACAGCGGCAGCCGTACGTGACGCTGCTGTTGCGGGTCCGCGGCAACAGCGCCGTCGAGCGCGCCGCGTTGGATCGGCGACGGGCGCTGGACAGATATGCAGCCTCACTCGTCCGGGAGGCTGTTCGAGACGGTGAACTGCGCGATGATCTGGATCCCACCCTGACCGCCCGGTTGATATTCGGCATGGTGAACTCGCTTGTTGAGTGGACCAGACCTGCCAGCAGGACCCACACCGCAGCGCTACCGGATGCCATCAGTGCGCTCGTTTTCCAGGGGCTTCGTGCCGTTTAACCGGTGAGCCTCACGCGCTATCAGTAAGGAATGGCTGCGAATCTTTTCACGTCACCCTTGAGGTGGTCGGTTTACGTCCGTGTCCCTCGCTACAGCGAGGGGCACGGACGTAAACCGACCACCTGGGTGGGGCCCTGACCGCTAAAAATAGACAAAGCCGCAGGTTTCCCTGCGGCTTTGTCCTCGGTGCCCCCGGCAGGATTCGAACCTGCGCTTTCGCCTCCGGAGGGCGACGCTCTATCCCCTGAGCTACGGGGGCGGGCAGCGCTTGTTCAGCGCGGAGCAACCGTATCAGTCGTAGCCGGGCGATGAGGACGCGCGCGTCTCTCCCTCCGGGCAGATCCCGCTCCTTGTGCTGATGGTGGGTACCTTTAGGCCGCCATGACTGAGCAGACACATACGACTGGGCAGACAGACCGCGCGCCGCAGCCCGCCGAGTCCAGCGGCCCCGCGTCCGCCGCGCGCGGGCGCATCCTGGACCGCGTTTTCCCCGCCAACACGTGCACGCTGAACGATGGTGCCATCGCGATCGCGGGGCACGACCTACGCGATATCGCCCGCAAGTGGGGCACCCCTGCATACCTGCTGGACGAAGCTGATATTCGCAGTCGGGCGCGGGAGTTCCGCTCCGCGTTCACGCTGGCATTCGAAGCCATCGGCACCGGCGTCGACGTCTACTACGCCGGCAAGGCTTTCCTCTGCACGGCGATGGCGAGACTGGTGCACGAGGAGGGCCTGCTCCTGGACGTGTGCTCGGGTGGCGAGTTGGCGGTCGCGCTGCGAGCCGAGGTTCCCGGTGACCGGATGGCGATGCACGGCAACAACAAATCGGCTGTGGAGATCGGCCAGGCGCTGGACGCAGGCATCGGCCGGATCATTGTGGACTCGTTCGAGGAGATCGAGCGGGTCGCCGCGGCCGCCCGTGAGCGCCGCGTCGTCACTCAGGTCATGCTCCGGGTCAAGACAGGCGTCGAAGCCCACACCCACGAGTTCATCGCCACGGCACACGAGGACCAGAAGTTCGGCTTCAGCCTTACCGAGGAGCAAGGCAGTGGGAACGACGGCGGGGACAGAGAGGTGAGCCAGGTCAGTGAGGCCGTACGACGCGTGCTTGCCGCCCCGGATGCGTTGCGGCTGCTCGGTTTCCACTCCCACATCGGAAGTCAGATCTTCGAGTCCGACGGTTTTGCCGAAGCCGCCGAGCGGTTGATCGCCCTGCAGTTGGCCGTTGCCGCCGAGCACGGGGTGCAGCTGCCGGAGCTCGACCTCGGTGGAGGTTTCGGCATTGCCTACCTGCCCACCGACACTCCGCTACGCCCAGAGGCGATGGCGCGGCAGCTGGCGGAAATCGTGGCGCGCGCGTGCGCTGCAGCAGACACACCGGTGCCGAGGATCTCCTTCGAGCCAGGTCGCGCGATCATCGGTCCGGCGGGTGTGACGCTCTACGAGGTCGGCACGGTCAAACCTGTGCGGGTCAACGACGATCTGGTCCGCAGCTACGTCGCCGTCGACGGCGGGATGAGCGACAACCCGCGTCCTGTGTTGTACGACGCCGACTACACGTGCGTTCTGGCCAACCGCGCCGGCAGCGAGACCGCGCAACAGACCCGCGTGGTGGGAAAGCACTGCGAGAGCGGTGACATCGTCGTCCGGGACATGCAGCTGTCCGACGACGTGCGCGCCGGCGACCTGCTCGCCGTGCCGGCGACCGGGGCCTACTGCCGTTCGCTGGCCAGCCAGTACAACCACATCCCGCGCCCTCCGGTGCTCGCCATGCGTGAGGGAATGGTCAGTGTGTGGTTGCGACGCGAGACCATGGACGATCTGTTCGCTCTGGAAGGTGAATGACGTGAGTACACCCGTGCGGGTTGCCCTGCTGGGCTGTGGAGTCGTGGGCTCGGCGGTCGCGCGTCGGCTCGTGCAGCATGCGGATGAGTTGGCTGCGCGCGTCGGTGCGCCCCTGGAGATTGTCGGCGTCGCCGTGCGTGACGCCGACCGCGAGCGGCCCGACTCCGGGCTGTCGAAGGATATCTTCACGACCGACGCCCGCGAGTTGGTCGAGCGCGCCGACGTGGTGATCGAGCTGATGGGCGGACTGGAGCCCGCGCGGGAGTTGCTGCTGCACGCGATCGAGCACGGCGCCAGCGTTGTGACCGCCAACAAGGTGCTGCTCGGTGAGGACGGCCCGACCCTCTACGAGGCAGCCGCGCGCGCCGGCGTCGACTGTTTCTACGAAGCATCGGCCGGTGCCGGTTTCCCGCTGCTTCGCCCCCTGCAGATCAACCTCGCAGGCGACGACGTACGTCGGGTGGTAGGCATCGTCAACGGCACCACCAACTTCATCCTGGACAAGATGGACCGCACCGGCGCTGATCTGGCTGACGTGCTACGTGAGGCCCAGGAGCTGGGGTACGCCGAGGCGGACCCCACGGCCGACGTCGAGGGTTACGACGCGCGCGCCAAGGCCGCGATCCTGGCCTCGCTCGCTTTCCACACCCGGGTGTCCACGCGGGATGTGTATTGCGAAGGCATCATGGCGCTCACCGCCCAGGACATCGCGGCGGCCCGCAAAATGGGGTGCGTCATCAAACTGCTCGCCATCTGCGAGCGCGTGGAGACGCCCCAGGGCCCGGCGATCAACGCGCGCGTCCACCCCGCCCTGGTGCCCCGCTCGCATCCCCTCGCATCGGTGCGCGACGCGTTCAACGCGGTCTTCGTGCAGGCCGAACTGGCCGGTGAATTGATGTTCTACGGGCGCGGCGCGGGTGGCGACGCCACCGCGTCGTCCGTTCTGGGCGACGTGGTGCAGGCCGCCCGCCACCGGGTGCACGGTGGCCGTGGACCCGGCGAATCATCCTATGCGGCAATGACATTGCAGAAGATCGGGCGAGCTCTGACGAGCTACTCGATTCGGTTGGAAGTCCTGGACCGGCCGGGAGTCCTGGCCCAGGTGGCCAGTGTCTTCGGCGGGCAGGGCGTCTCGATCGAGAGCATGCGACAGGGAGTGTCCCGGTCGGACTCCGGCCGAGCGACCCTGCACCTAGTCACCCACCAAGCCACGGATGCTGCCCTGTCGCGGACCGTGGACCTGTTGCGCGGGCACGACGATGTCACCGAGGTGACCTCCGTGTTGCGAGTCGAAGGAGTCTGAGCAGATGGCACATCAGTGGAGCGGCGTCATCCAGGAGTACGCCGACCGGTTGCCGATGTTGGCGGGCGCACCGGTCATCACCCTCGGTGAGGGTGGTACCCCGCTCATCCCTGCGGAGTACCTGAGTGAGCTCGTCGGTGCGAGCGTCCACGTGAAATTCGAGGGCCTCAATCCCACTGGATCCTTCAAGGACCGGGGGATGACCACGGCGATCTCGATGGCCGCGAAGGTCGGTGCGAAAGCCGTCATCTGCGCGTCGACCGGTAATACCAGCGCATCGGCTGCGGCTTACGCCACCAAGGCCGGTATGACGTGCGGGGTACTCGTGCCCGACGGCAAGATCTCGATGGGCAAGCTCAGCCAGGCGATCGCCCACGGGGCGCAGTTGCTGCAGGTCGCGGGCAACTTCGACGACTGTCTGACCCTCGCCCGCAAACTGGCCGAGTCCTACCCTGTCGAGCTGGTCAACTCCGTCAATCCGGCCCGGATCGAGGGTCAGAAGACTGCGGCATTCGAGATCGTGGATGTCCTGGGTGACGCCCCCGACATCCACTGCCTACCGGTCGGAAACGCGGGCAACATCACCGCTTATTGGCGCGGTTACCGCGAGTATGCGGGTGAGGGTGACCGGCCCGTTGTTGCCACGCACACCCCGAAGATGTGGGGCTTCCAGGCTGCGGGCGCTGCCCCCATCGTCCTGGGCCACCCCGTCGATGAGCCTGACACGATTGCTACCGCGATCCGGATCGGCAACCCGGCGTCGTGGAAACAGGCGGAGCAGGCGCGCGATGACTCCGGCGGTGTCATCGACATGGTGACCGACGCTCAGATCCTGGCCGCGCACCGGCTGTTGTCCAGCCGCGAGGGCATCTTCGTCGAGCCCGGATCTGCTGCCAGCATCGCGGGTCTGCTGATGATGCACGAGCGGGGCGCTGTCCCGGCCGGCTCAACGGTGGTCTGCACAGTGACCGGGCACGGGTTGAAGGATCCGAGCTGGGCACTGAAGGCTGCTGACGGATCGGACGTGACGCCCACGAAGATCCCGGTGGACGTCATGTCCGCCGCTGCAGCTCTCCTGCTCGAGGGCTGAATCGGATGTCACACGCGCGGTACGCGTTGAATCGTCGTGTCCAGGTGCGGGTGCCGGCCAGCTCGGCCAACCTGGGCCCTGGGTTCGACTCGATCGGGTTGGCGCTGGAGTTGCGCGACGACGTCACCGCCGAAGTTGTTCCACAAGGCCTGCACATCACGGTCGAGGGGGAAGGGACGGGAATGGTGCCGCTCGACGAGCAGCACCTCGTGTGGCGGTCGATGCAGACCGCGTGGGACCGGATGGACGTCGAGCCGCCGTCAGGTCTGAAGCTGCACTGTCACAACGCCATTCCACACTCGCGCGGACTTGGATCCTCAGCCTCGGCCATCGTTGCCGGGGTGGCGCTGGCAGTCGGGTTGGCAGGCGGATGTGACCGGTTGGACGACGATGCTCTGGGGATGATCAACGACATCTCCAGTGATCTCGAAGGTCATCCGGACAACGCATCGGCGAGTGTCTACGGCGGTCTGACGATCTCCTGGCGGTCGGTCGACCGGTGGTCGACGACCTGCCCTCCGGTGCACGCTGATGTGCATCCCGTGGTGTTCGTCCCTGACGGCACATTGGCTACCGAGGCGGCCCGCGCAGCGCTCCCGCAGGTCGTGCCGCTGCGCGACGCGGCCAGGACTGCGGGCCGCGCCGCGCTGCTCATCGAGGCACTCTGTCGGCGCCCGGAACTGCTGCTGGACGGCACGGCCGACTGGCTGCACCAGGAAGCTCGCCGCAGTTCCTACCCGGCATCGATGGCGTTGGTCGACCGATTACGCGCCGAAGGCCACGCGGCGGCAGTCTCAGGCGCGGGCCCATCGGTGATGGTGCTGGCCATCGCCGAGCGGGCAGCAGAGGTCGTGGCAGGCAGACAATGGCGCCGGCTCACGCCGGGAATTGCCACGGACGGGGTACTGCTGCGGGTGCTGTGAGGCGGGACAGCGTGCTGTCGGCCGGGCGGCGGCCTACCGGCTGGTTTCGCCACCGGGCGCGGGCGGGTGTACGTTGGAGAAGTACTCCACAGGTATGGCCGCGTGACGAAGTCCGGGCCCGTGGGTACACAACACTCGCAGATTCAAGCTCTTTCCGTAATATCCCTCGGGTTACCGGGAAGTGCTCTGCAAGCACATCGCAGCTGCCGAAAGTGTGTGCTGCGCAATCTGATAACCGGTATCACCGGTTGCTGACGAGGGGAAGGAACCTTCGTGACAGACACCACCGAACGCGTCGCATCCGAACAAGGAGCAACTCGTTCCACTGGTTCGCTCAGCACCTTGAAGCTCGATGAGCTCAAGCAGCTGGCATCCACCATGGGCATTGGCGGCACGTCGAAGATGCGCAAGAGCGACTTGCTGACGGCGATCCGCGAGCGGGGGAGCAACAGCCCGAGCGGCACCACCTCCAGCGCTTCAAGCACAACCGGCACCAGGAGCGCGGCTCCGCGCCGCGCCCGCAGTCGGGTAACCGCGCCACCCACCACGCCGCAGGCGACCCAGGTGCCGCCCACCGAAGTGACCACGGTCGCCGCATCCACGCGGGCCACCGAGCAGGCACCCAAGGCCGAAGCGCCCAAGGCTGAAGCACGTAAGACGCAGGCACGTAAGGCTGAAGCACCTCAGACTGAGGCTCGTAAGGCTGAAGCACCTCAGACCGAAGCACCCAAGACCGAAGCACCCAAGACCGAAGCACCCAAGACTGAGGTGGCGCAGGCACAGGCCCCGCAGAGCTCGGGTCAGTCGGCGAGCGAGTCTGCAGCTGACAACCGGGGAAATGAGAACCGCGGGAGCGACAACCGCGGGAGCGACAACCGCGGGAGCGACAACCGTGGCAGCGACAACCGGGGCAGCGACAACCGGGGCAGCGACAACCGGGGCAGCGACAACCGTGGGAACGACAACCGCGGTGGTCGCCAGGGTCAGAACAACCGTGGCGCCCAGAACACCGCTACCTCGGGCAACCAGAGCAACCGCAGCAACAACGGTCCGAGCCGCGACGAGGACTGGGGCGACGAGCGGGGCGGCCGCCGCCGTCAGCGTGGCCGCGACCGTAAGCGGGGCGGAAACGCAGGACCCGGCAGCAACGGTCCCAGCGGTCGCGGCGGCCGCGCCGACGACT
>JALYUK010000301.1 GCA_030853805.1 Actinomycetota bacterium
CCGCACAGTGATGCGCTGGATGCGTTCATCAAGGATCAGGCAGACTCCAAGGACAAGAAGAATCCCTACGGGCCTGACGTACGCACGATGCGGGTCACCGAACAGGAAAGCGTTACCGACACGATGATCGAGGTGGGCAACGTCCGGCTGGACCGCGACGAGGCCTCCGGCAAAGCGAAGAAGGAGGCTGTTATGACACGTAGCACCGGTGATCCTGAGCAGGATCGCGAAAAGGTCGAGAAGTCGCGCGCGCAGCGCACGGCGGTTGCAGTGGCCCACTCCAAGCGGGAAAGGGTCGTGCGCGACCGCCTGGCGGCCGCTGAGGCCAAGGCGGCCACGAAGCGTGCAGCACAGCAGAAAAAGCAGCAGGAGCAGCTGCAGGCGTCAGCTCAGGCTCTCCCGCAGAGCAAGCGGTGGGAAGCGGTGGAGGCCGTCCGGGCGCAGCTTGCACCGACGGAGTCCGTCGACCGCGACCACATCGAAGCCGAGCGGGCCGACCGCCGGTCGCAGTTCTGGGCGCGGACGAAGGAAGCCGCCAAGGTGAAGGCCCGTCAGGACCGCGAGGCGCCGGCGCCGCTGCCTGCAAGCGGCTCACACGCCGCCGGTGAGCACGAGATCCCCTTGCGCGCCGAAGACGTCGATCATCGCGAGAGCGCGGCCCAGGCAGTGCTGGGAGCCGAGCGTGCGCATCGTCGCGACGACTGGTACGCCAGCCACCAGCGATAGCCGCTGAATGACAATTGCCCGACACGACGTGATGTCGTGTCGGGCAATTGCCGTGTGGGGTGAGTGACGGGACTTGAACCCGCGACCACCGCGACCACAACGCGGTGCTCTACCAGCTGAGCTACACCCACCATGGTGTTGCGCCGGCCGCTGCGACAGACGTAAACGAAAGCAGCGGCGGCAGCGCAGGCAACGCGGACGATCATACCTGCCGCGCAGCCCCCGCCCTCACACCCCTGCGGCTGGGGTCTGCTTCGCCTCGTACTCGGCCGCGATGCCGCGTGCTGTCTTTGTGTCCGGACCGGGAGGAGCCACGAAAACGGCCTGGCGCCAGTAGCGCAGCTCATCGATCGACTCGCGGATGTCGGCCAGCGCGCGGTGCCCGCCGTTCTTGGCAGGAGCAGCGAAATACGCCTTGGGGTACCACCGGCGAGAGAGTTCCTTGATCGAGGACACGTCGATGATCCGGTAGTGCAGATGTGCTTCCAGGACGGGCATGTCACGAGCCAGGAAGCCGCGATCGGTGCTGACGGTGTTCCCGGCGAGCGGCCAGCGGCGCTCTTCGGGGGCGAACTCGTTGATATAGGCCATCACCTGCTCCTGGGCGGCCGTCATACTCAACCCGGCATCCAGTTCCGCCAGCAGACCGCCGGTGGTGTGCATGGTGCGCACGAAGTCGTTCATCTGCTCCAGAGCCTGCGCGGGCGGCTTGATGATCACGTCGACGCCGTCGCCGAGCTGGTTGAGGTCGAAGTCGGTGACCAGCGCCGCCACCTCGATCAGGGCGTCGTGCTCCAGGGACAGGCCGGTCATCTCGCAGTCGATCCACACGATGCGGTCGGTGCGTGCTTTGTCTTCGCTCACACCGGACACCCTAGGGGCGCGACATTCCGACCCCCATCCTCACCCGCTGCGGGGGGCGTGCGTCGCAGTATCCGACCCTTGCGCACTGCACCATCCGATCCTGCGGCGGACTGCACGTGTGCCGGACGGGGACGGACGGGCCTGGGTGAAGGAATAGGAGCTCCACAAAGCTCGTTACCGAGCCATCCGCAGCCCTGTCTCCTTCCTGCAGGCACACCCGGTGAAGCCGGACAGTGCCCCCGGCAGGATTCGAACCTGCGACCTAGGGATTAGAAGGCCCTTGCTCTATCCATCTGAGCTACGGGGGCGAGCGCAGCAAGTGTAGGACGCGCGGCGGCCGGCCGGGTGAGTTGAGTATGACGATCCGACGCGCGAGACTTGCGCCGTGACACGAGCGCTCGAGGCAACAGTGCTGCACGCGGCGCTGCAGGCCCTGCGCGCGCAGGTGCAGAGCGTCGCGTTGCCCTTGGACGTGCAGGGGGCGCCGGCCGTTCGGCATACCCGCAGCGAGTTGCTCGCCCAGCTCGATGACTACCTGATACCGCGGTCTGCAGCGTTGGATGCACCGCTGCTCGCCGTGGTCGGTGGATCCACCGGCGCCGGAAAGTCGACCCTGGTCAACTCGGTGGTCGGGGAACAGGTGAGCAGAAGCGGTGTGCTGCGGCCGACGACGATGTCGTCCACGCTCGTACACCACCCGCAGGACGCCCGCTGGTTCAGCGACGACCGCGTGTTGCCCGGTCTGGCGCGGATCACCGGTGATCACGGCGATGTGAGCGACCCGGGCTCGCTCCGACTGGTGGACTCCAACGGGATACCTCAGGGAGTCGCGCTGCTGGATGCGCCCGATATCGACTCGGTCGTCTCGGCGAACCGGGATCTGGCGCGGCAGTTGATGTCGGCGGCCGACCTGTGGATCTTCGTCACCACAGCGACCCGCTACGCAGACGCCGTTCCGTGGCAGTTGCTGCACCAGGCCATCGAGCGCGGTACGTCCGTGGCGATCGTGCTCAACCGGGTCCCCACCGTCGCGATGGAAGACGTGCGGGCCCACTTCGCGGACATGTTGACGCAGCAGGGGCTGGGTAAGTCTCCGGTCTTCGCGATCGTCGAGACGGCGCTGGAGGATGACCGGCTGCCGGTCCCGGAGATTGCCCGACTACGCAGCTGGCTGCATTCGCTCGCCGGCGACGAGCACGCACGCAACATCGTCATCCGCCGCACCCTGGATGGCGCGCTGGACTCCCTGGAGCAGCGGACCGGTCAGCTACAGGATGGCGTGAACGCACAGGCGCTTGCCGCGAACCGGTTGCGGGGCGGCGTCCACCAGGGCTTCGCCGGCGCGTTGGGCGGTGTGCAGGAGGGGATGAAGGACGGTTCCCTGCTGCGCGGTGAGGAATTGGCCCGCTGGCACGAGTACGTCGGCACCGGAGAGGTGCTACGCCAACTGGAGGAGCAGGTCGGCCGCGCCCGGGACCGCATTGCGTCCTACCTGCGGGGGCGCGGCAAGGTCGCTCCTGCGGCACAGGATCTGGGCGATGCCCTGCAGTCCGGTGTCGTGGTGCTCGTGCATTCGCACGCCCAGACCGCGGTGGACGGCATTGCCCGCGGATGGCGCAACAGCGCCGAGGGTGCGCCGTTGATTGCTGCAAACCCGCAGCTGGCGCGTTTGTCACCGGACTTCACGACGCGGGCGGAGCAGCTGACTCGGCGTTGGCAGGGTGACGTGTTGCAGATGGTGCGTGATGAGGCAGCCGGTAAGCGCACGACGGCCCGGTTCCTCGCGTTCGGTGTCAACGGGCTGGGCGTGATGGTGATGCTGATCGCCTTCTCTGCCACCTACGGACTCACCGGTGCGGAGGTCGGTATCGCGGGCGGTTCGGCCGTCCTGGCCCAGCGGCTGCTCGAGGCGCTGTTCGGTGATCAGGCGGTGCGCAGCCTGTCCCTGCGGGCGCGGACGCTGCTGTTGGAAGCCACGGGTGAGCTGTACGCGCAGGAGAGGGCGAGGTACGAGAGCGTGCTCGACGACGGGGCCGGCACCATTCACTCCGATGAAGGTCTGAGGCAGGCAATCCGTACCTTGAAGAAGGCCAGACGATGACTGTTGAGAAGGACGGCGGCCGACCCGTGCCCGCAGTCCCCGACGATCAACTCCTGGCGCGTACCCAGCATCTGCGGGATGCGTTGGAGCACGGCGGCGCACGACTGCCGGTCGGGCAGGTCGACGCGGCCAGGGTGGTACTGGACAAGGTCGCCGCGCGCACGGCGCTCGGCGGCACCCGCACAGTGGTGGCGCTCGCAGGGGCGACCGGGTCGGGCAAGTCCACGCTGTTCAATGCACTGGTGGGGGAGCCCGTTTCGCGGATCGGCGCCCGTCGCCCCACCACCTCCCGCCCGGCGGCTGCGGTGTGGGGCGCCGAAGCAAGCTCTGACCTGCTGAGCTGGCTGCAGGTGGATACCCGCCATCAGGTTGCCGAGGACACCCCGCATGCTGCTGAACTGGACGGCATGGTGCTGTTGGACCTGCCCGATTTCGACTCGCATGTGGGTGCGCATCGCATGGAGGCCGACCGGGTGCTCGACCTCGCCGACGTCTTCGTGTGGGTCACCGACCCGCAGAAGTACGCCGACGCCGTCATGCACCGCGACTACGTGTCCAAGCTGTCCGGACATGACGCGGTCACCATCGCGGTGCTGAACCAGGTCGATCTGCTCCCGCGTGACCAGGTCCGCAGCTGCGTCGACGATTTGCGACGGCTGATGTTGGCCGACGGTCTGGACGACGTGCAGATCATCCCCGCGTCGGCCGCACACAACCGAGGTGTCGACGAGATCGTTCTGGCGATCGCCCACGTGGTGCGGGCCCGCGACGCCGCCGAGCAACGACTGCTCGGGGATCTAGCCGTCCGGGCCGAACGGCTGCGCGAGCATGTTGCCGATCGCGAGCCTGCGGTCCAGGACGCGAGCCTCGAACTGGATCGCGCGTTGGGGAAGGCAGCGGCGGTGCCCGTCGTCCTCGACGCGGTCGAGCGGGATTTCGTCATGCATGCCACCCAGCACGGTGGCTGGCCGTTCACTCGATGGGTGACCCGGTTGCGCCCGGCCCCGTTGTCGAGGTTGGGCCTGGACAAGGTCGTCAAAGGCGCGTTGAGTCGCCAGGAGAGCAGTACCGTGCTGGGCCGCTCATCGCTGCCGCCGGCCTCTCCCGCTGCGCGCGCCGGCGTCGATCTCGCGACCCGCACGTTGAGTGAGCAGGCCTCGCAGGGTCTGCCACCGCTGTGGGCCGATGACGTGCAGGACGCCGCCGTACCGGACGAACAGCTCTACGACGAACTGGATCGCGGCGTGATGGGGGTCTCCCTGCGCGGACGCGAACCCGGGTGGTGGGCTGCGGTGAGCCTGCTGCAGTGGCTGTTCGCCGTGCTGGCGATCGTGGGTGCGGCCTGGTTGCTCGGACTGTGGATACTGCGGCTGGGCCAGATCGAGGTGGCTGCCCCCACCCAGGGCGTGTTCCCCGTCCCGCTGCTGATGCTCGTGATCGGGGTGGTCCTCGGGGTGGGGCTCGCTGCCTTGTCCCGATGGCTGGCGCGGCAGGGCGCGCGACGTCGTCGTCGGGTGGTCGCAGCCGAACTCGGCGCCCGGATCAGCACTGTCGCGGCGCAGCAGATCACCGATCCGGTCAACCGCGTGCTGACCGATCATCGACTCACCCGAACAGCGTTGGACGAAGCCACCCGCTGATTCGTCGTGGGCGACCTGCACGCTGGGGCCCACGATTGCGGAGCAGGCACTCGATTCGGCGGGAGTGCGCGTCCCG
>JALYUK010000308.1 GCA_030853805.1 Actinomycetota bacterium
CCTCAGAGCCAGCCGTTGCCGTCGGCGATCTGAACTGCTTCGGCACGGTTGCGAGCGCCGGTCTTGCCGATTGCCGCAGAGAGGTGGTTGCGCACAGTGCCCTCGGACAGGAACACCCGCTTCGCGACGTCCGACACCGTGCCGCCGACCTTCGCCGCCAACAGCACTTCGGACTCGCGCCTGGTCAGCGGGGATTCGCCCGCGACCAGACTCTCGGTCGCCAAGAGCGGATCTACCACTCGCAGGCCTTGTTGCACCCGTCGTACGGCGTCTGCCAGCTCAGCCGCCGGAGTGTCTTTCACCACGAATCCGCTTGCCCCGGCCTGGAGTCCACGGCGCAGATAGCCGGGTCGTCCGAAGGTCGTCACAATCAAAACCCGGACCTGGGGAAGCACCTCGCGCACCGCTGCAGTAGCAGCAATGCCGTCCATGCCCGGCATCTCGACATCCATCAGAATGACGTCCGGCCGATGTTGCCTCGCAGCTTCGACCGCCGCTTCCCCGGACCCCGCCTGGGCGACCACGCTCAGATCGGACTCCAGTTCCAGCAGCGCCGCAAGCGCGCCACGTACCAGCGCCTGATCGTCGACCAGCATTACCGTGATCGTCATGACGAGGCGGCTCGCTCGGGCACCGGCCGGGCGCCCGTAGGAGTAGACGCCGCAGTCATCGTGAGGCTGAAGCCTCGTGGCAGAAGACTCTCGGTGATCAACTGAGCACCCACCGACATTGCACGCTCACTCAAGCCGAGCAACCCGTTCCCCTTCGACCGACTGGTGACCGCTCCAACGCCGTCATCGCAGACCGTGAGACTGGAGCTGGTGATCTGGATCCTGCAGGTGCTCGCCTCGCTGTGCCGGATGACGTTGGTGACGCCCTCGCGGACGGTCCAGGCAAAAACCTCCCGCAGGTCCGAGGGCACTTCGTCGGTCGCGGTCGGTAGCTCAGCCCGGATTCCGGCGGCACGCAACCCCTCACGGGCACGGGCCAACTCCCCCGACAGGGTGACCTCGCGAAAACCGGTGACGGCCCGACGCACGTCTGCCAGCGCATCTCTGGACAGCCGCTCCAGGTCCGCGATCTCCGCGTGTGCCCGCATCGGATCCACGTCGATCAGCTTGCCTGCTAGCTCGGCCTTCACCGTGATGACGGTGAGAGAATGCCCGAGAATGTCATGTAGATCGCGCGCCATCCGGTTGCGCTCCTCATCGACCGCGAGCCGGGCGTTCTCACGGCGGCTGGCCTCCAACTGCCGAGCCCGGCCGCCGGCGACCCGGCCGGCAGAAGTCGCAATGGTGGCGAACGTGAGGCTGATCAGCAATCCCGTGTCGACCTGCCAACCCGGCACCGCTACCGACATGACGACGTAGGACATGCCGACGCTCGCTGAGATCGCCACCGCAACGGGTATCGAGAATGTCCACATTGCCGAAACACCGAAGAACACCAGTGTGGCTGCCCCGCTCTGTCCGATCGAGAACATCGCGATCAGGGACAGGATCAACAAGCCGGAGTATCGAAGGAGCGAGGCTCGGCGTCTCTCGATCTCCGGGCCCATGACTGCGCCACCAAAGATCTGCCAGCGCTTCACCCAGTGCCACAGATACAACGCAGCGAACAACACAATGGAGGCCGCTCCGATCCAGCCTCTCGGCCGGTCGAGCATCTGCAGCGAGTCCACGAGAGGGCCCAGCAACCAGAAGAGCCAAATTCCCGCCCAGAAGAATCCGATCAGCGGTGCGCGGTCATCGGCGGCGTCGCTCTCCCAGGTGGTGCGGTGCAACACCCCCCGCCACTGCATCAGCCTGTTCACAAGGCTCAGCTTGTCAGACCCGGGCGGTGTCGCGGCGGAACATGAACACCGCGCCCCCACCGAGAAGGACCGCCCAGCCCGCAATGTTCGCGAGCCACATCCAGGACCCGGTCCAGCCGGTGAAGCCTGCGTGGGCCATCGCCGTAACGCCGTACATCGGGGTCCACCGTGCGAACAGATCGAAGCCGTGGCTGAAGATCGGCTGCGGGAAGAATATGCCGCCAGCGAACGCCAGGAAGGTCGTCGCGAGCCCCATCAGCTGCATCACGTTCTCAGAAGGCATCATGAAGCCGACGAGTAACCCGAACGCAGCCATCAGCATCGAACCGACCCAACTGACCGCGAACGCGAGCACGAGGTCCCCCGCAGGCGCCGTTGCACCGAAAGAGAGACCGAGCGCGTACATGATTACCAACGGCGTCACGGCGATCGTGGAGGAGACGATCACTTTGGCCAGAATGTAGGACGTTGCGCTCAGCGGGGTCAGGCGCAGCTGACGCGACCAGCCTTGTGCCCGCTCGACAGCGACACCGGCCGCCGTGCCGGCGTTGGCGACGAATGCGCCGTACAACCCCAGCGAGACCATCGTCCACGCGGCCGAATTACCGCTGCCGGAGGCAAAACTCTCGGCCCGGAACATGAAGAAGAAGATCACCGGCAGTGCGATGGTGAAGAACATCGAGCGCTTGTTGCGCAGGATCCGGACCAGCTCGATGCGCAGCAGAGTGACGTTGAAACCACCGTATTTCGGCACTGTGCGGTCCAGCGCAATCGGCGAAGTAGCGACCTGCTCGGGTGGGTTGGCAGCAATGGCACTCATGCGTGGTCTCCGTCAGTGGTGTTATCGGAGGTCAGCGCCACGAACGCCTCCTCCAGGCCTTGCGCAGTGATTTCCAGATCACGCGCATCGGTGGTGGTCAGCAGAGCCCGGGCGACGGGGTCGCTGTCGTGTGCGGTGATGGTGACGGTCTGACCCTGGATGTCGACTCCCTCCACGCCCTCGATCGCCAGCAGGGCTTCGCGGTCAGGGTGGGACACGGTCGCACGCAGCGTGCGACCGCTCGCAAGCGCCTTGATCTCCGCTCCGGTGCCGTCCGCGACGACTTGACCGCGGCGCACCAGAACAATCCGGTCGGCGTACTGATCGGCCTCCTCCAGGTAGTGGGTCGCAAACAGAACCGTTCTGCCGCGGGCGGCATCACTGCGGATCGCAGCCCAGAAATCCCGTCGCCCGGTCACGTCCATCCCGGTAGTCGGCTCGTCCAACACCAGCAGCGCCGGGTCACTGACCAGCGCCATCGCAAACCGCAACCGCTGCTGCTCGCCGCCGGAGCACTTCATCACCCGTTGATCGCGGATTCCCCAGATACCCGCGCGCTCCAGACATTCCTGCACCTCGCGGGTCTGGACGAAAAGGCTGGCCGTCAACTGGACGGTTTCAGCCACCGACAGGTCCCGCAGCAAACCGCCCGTCTGCATGACCGCTGCCACCAAACCGCGCGCAACCGCGTCCCGGGGTGACATCCCGAAGGTCTGGACGCTGCCCTCATCTGGTTTACCCAGGCCGAGGATCATGTCGATCGTGGTGGTCTTACCGGCCCCGTTCGGTCCCAGGAAGGCGACGATCTCACCCTGCTGGACCTGCAGATCGATGCCCTGCACGGCGTGCACACTTCCAAAGGATCTACGCACGCCGGTGAGCGTGATGGCGGCTCCCCCTGCGAGCCGCCTCGCGTTCGTATGAGACTTCTTGGCGGGTGCTGTAGTGATCATGGGTTCAGGTTGTCGGTCACGAAGCAGGTCGCCCTGCGGCGCACGTCATGACAGCGCCATGACATCTGTCACCTGCGCGCCACGTACGCTGTGCAACCGTGTCACCCACGACGACTCGACCGCAGCCTCGCGTCCACAAATCTGCGATCCGCATCAAAATCGAACACGCCAGCGACCCGCTCGTACAACGACTCGCTCGAATACCCGCAGTGCTCGTCATCGGGTCGCTTGTTCTTCTGCTCGTACTCGGGCTCGTGTTCAGCGGTGTCGTCGGCGCGATCCTGATCGCGATCGTGGCGCTGGTGCATGGATGGGGCGTCTACCTCGCCTGGCCGCGGCTGACTGGGCTGGAGCGTCAGATGCGACTGTCCGTCCTCATGCTCGTCGTCGCGCTCGGCGTCGTCAGCCTGTTGTCCGGCCTACGCTGAGCCCCTCGGTCACCGGGGCACATCTTCACGCAGGCGTGCGTAGAGCAGGCCATCGCGGAACGCCCCATCGCGCCACTGCGCGCCGCGGATGATTCCCTCGCGGGTGAAACCCGCCTTCTGCAAGGCTCGTTGCTCGGCGACATTGGCAACGTCGGTGTGTGCCTGGACCCGGTTGACGGCCGTGTGCGTGAAGAAAAGTTGCGCCAACTGTGACTGAGCAGCGGTACCCACCCCGTGACCTCGATGATCGCCTCGTAACCAGATGCCGATCATCGGGCAGCGCGAATCTTCATTCGGCCCCCACCGCACCCAGTGCCAACTCATCGATCCGGCAATCGATCCGTCCGCAGCCACGACGGAAAGGCCGCCGGCACCGTCCAGGTCGGCGGTTCGGGTTGCCGTCGGTATCGCGCGCGGGCCGAAATCGTCGTACGGGCTGTCACCACCTGTCAGATACGGGAGATCGCTGACCTGCTGAGCGCGCACGGTGACCGTCATCCGCTCAGTCCCGAGCCGAAACTACCGAGCGGCATCGACCGCTCCACCGAACCGCCGGTCCCGGTCCACGAAGATCTGAATTGCGCGCCACAGGTCGAGGCGAGTGAAATCGGGCCAGAGGGTGTCCAGGAAGACCAGCTCGGCGTACGCGGACTGCCACAGCAGGAAGTTGCTGGTCCGCTGCTCACCGGAGGATCGCACGAACAGATCGACATCGGGCATATCCGGCCAGTCCAGGTTGCGCGCGATGGTCCGTTCATCGATCTTCGAGGGCTTGAGCGTGCCGGCCGCGACCTGCTCGGCAATTCGCCTGGTCGCTGATGCAATCTCCGCACGCCCGCCGTAGTTGACGCACATCTGCAGCGTCATCACCGTGTTGTCCGCCGTGATCTCTTCGGCGCGACGCAACTCCTTCAGCACCGAACGCCACAGCCGAGGTTGCTGACCGGACCAACGGCAACGCACGCCCCAGGAGTGCAGCAGGTCCACCCGTCGACGGATCACGTCACGGTTGAAGCCCATCAGGAACCGCACCTCATCCGGCGAGCGCCGCCAGTTCTCGGTGCTGAACATGTAGGCCGACAGGTTGGGCACCCCCGCCTCGATGGCTCCCGCGATGACGTCGATGAGTTGCGCTTCGCCGGCCTCGTGACCTTTGGTGCGCGGCAGTCCGCGTGCGTTGGCCCATCGACCGTTGCCATCCATCACCATCGCGATGTGTTGGGGCACCAGCCGTTTGGGAATGACCGGCGGGCGCTCACCGGTGGCCAGTGGCGGCGGTGGGACGGGAGGGGTCACCGAGCGACCGCCCTTTCGATCTGAGCAACGGATGCGTCTTCATCGGGTCGGTCGATCAGCCTCAACGACCGCACCCCGCGTTCCAGATGCCACTGCAGGTAGGCCGCGACCAGCCCGTCGGCTTCCCGGCGGGCTCGATGGTCGGAGATTTCAGCCCGCTCCCAGTCGCCGGTCAGCAAGGCAGCCAACAACTCGAAGGTGAGCGGGTCGGGCGCCGAGGAGCCTGGCGTACGGCAGGAATGGCAGACAGCGCCACCCGCGGCGAGGTTGAAGGCGCGATGCGGCCCGATCGCCCCGCAACCGGCGCAGTTGACGAAGCTGGGTGCCCAACCCGCGATCGACACCGCCCGCAGCAGGTAGGAGTCCAGCACCAGCCCGACCGGATGGGAGTGATTCGCGAGTGCCGCGAGCCCCCCGGCCAGCAGATTGAACTGCTGCACAACCGGTTCGTGTTCCTCGCTCAGCCGGTCCGCTGTTTCCAGCATGGCCGTCGCGGCGGTGAAGGCGGGGTAATCGCGGGCAATGTGATCGCCGTAGGAGGCTATGAGTTCAGCCTGGGTAACCGTGTCGAGCGAGCGACCTTCGTAGCACTGCAGATCCACGACCATGCCCGGCTCCAGTCGTGCGCCGAAGCGGGACCTGGTCCGACGCACACCTTTGGCGACCGCCCGGATCTTGCCGCGCCCGCGCGTCAGCAAGGTGACGATGCGGTCGGTCTCGCCCAGCTTGTGGGTCCGCAGCACGATCGCGACGTCCTTGTAGGTGGGCATGGTGGGTCCATCATCGTGGATCGATGGACAGGTGACACACCCGACTCTTACTGTATGGCGATGCAGCAGCCCCGCAATGTCCCAGTAGATGCAGTCCCAGCAGATGTCGATGTGGTCATAGTCGGCGGTGGCCACAATGGCCTGACTGCCGCCGCATACCTGTCCAGGGCCGGTAGATCCGTCCTGCTGCTCGAGCGCTCGGATCACCTCGGCGGCGCCTCGGTGTCGGCCGAAGCCTTCCCGGGCATGGGCGCCCAACTGTCGCGGTACTCCTACCTGGTCAGCCTGCTACCCCAGCAAATCATCGATGACCTGGGACTACGCATCCACCTGGCGCGTCGGCGTTACTCCTCCTACACCCCCAAGCCGGGCACCGATCAGGGGTTGCTGGTGGACCATGGTGATGCGAGCGCGACGCGTGCCTCGTTCGAACGCATCGGAGCCGGCAGTGATGTCGATGGGTGGGACCGGCTCTACGCCCGCACGACCCGCCTCGCGCAGGCGCTGTGGCCCTCGGTCACCGGACCTCTGCCCCGACGCCGCGACGTGCGCGCCTCGATCGCCGACGACTCCATCATGCGGGACTTTCTGGAGCGTCCGCTCGGTGAGGTCATCGAGACGTCCATCGCCGATGACCTGGTGCGCGGTGTCGTACTGACGGACGGACTGATCTCGACGTACGCCGCGGCCCACGACGACGATCTGCAGCAGAACATCTGTTTTCTCTACCACGTGATCGGCGGCGGCACCGGCGACTGGGACGTGCCCGTCGGTGGGATGGGGTCGGTCAGCGGCGAGTTGGAACGCGCAGCCCGCGAAGGTGGAGCTGACCTACGGACCGACGCCACCGTCCTGTCCGTAAGCGACGGTTCAGTGACCTGGCGCAGCACCGCCGGAGACGAAGCACGCGTATCGGCCCGGCACGTGCTGTGGGCGGCCGCGCCCGGGGCCCTGGACGACGTGATGGGAACCGGTCGTGGCCCCTCGGAGGGCGCACAGGTGAAGATCAATCTGCTGCTCTCCCGGCTGCCGAAACTGCGAGACGCGTCAGTGGCCTCGAACGCAGCCTTCGGTGGCACCTTCCACATCAACGAGACCTACAGTCAGCTCGAAAGTGCCTACCGCGCGGCGCACTCCGGAAACCTGCCCGATCCGCTACCGGCCGAGATCTACTGCCACTCCATCACCGACCCGAGCATCTTGTCACCGCAGTTGCAGCAGTCGGGCGCCCAGACCCTGACGGTTTTCGCGCTGCACGCCCCCGACCGCCTTCTCGAGGGAGCAGACCAGGATGCCGAGCGCGTCCGTTTCGAGCGGGCGACGCTTGATTCGCTCTCGAGCGTGCTCGCCGAGCCGATCGAAGACGCCGTCCTACGCATGCCGGACGGGCAGTTGTGCATCGAGACCAAAACGACCCGTGATCTGCAGGACGCGCTCAACATGCCCGGAGGCAACATCTTCCATGGCCCGCTGTCGTGGCCGTTCGCGGAGGATGAGGAGGACTTGAGCGATGCTGCCGCACGTTGGGGCGTGCAGTCGGCGTACTCCGGCGTGCTGTTGGCCGGTGCCGGTTCTCGTCGCGGCGGCGGAGTCAGCGGACTGGGCGGATACAGCGCCGCGCGCGCCGTGCTGGAGACCTGGAACGGCTGAGTCGGTCCGTCCGCTGCCATACTTCACCGATGGTCGACCCCCGCCCCCTCTGGGACTTCGCGGACCCTGAAACCTCCGCCGCACGTTTCAGCGCACTGGCCGACGCTGCGCACGAACCCGCACGCACCGCATGGCTGACCCAGTACGCCCGCGCACTCGCCTGCAGGAGAAGTACCCCGAAGCGATTGCAGTCCTCGACAGCGTGACACCCTCGGGACACGAGGCGTCAGCGCGCGTCCCGCTGGAGCGCGGACGTGTATTGCGCTCCCGAGGAGACCAAGATCAGGCCCGCCCGTACTTCGAACAAGTCGCCACGATTGCGGAGGCGGGAGGCATCGATGCCCTACTCATCGACGCACTTCACATGCAGGCGCTTGTTGCACCGGCCGCGGACCACAAGGCGATCAACGAACACGCGCTCGAGGTGGCCCGTTCCAGCGCCGACGAATCTGCCCGCGATTGGGACGCATCGCTGTTGAACAACATCGGCATGAACTACGCCGATGATGGTGACTTCAACGCGGCACTGGACGTGTTCGGTCAGGCGGTGGCTGCACGCGAGCGCATCGGGGCCGCCGCCGAGACCCGAGTCGCCCGGTGGATGGTGGGGTGGTCGCTGCGCAAGCTGAACCGCCGTGACGAGGCGCTCATCATGCAGAGCGCGTTAAAAGCCGAACTGGACGCGCTGGGTTCGACAGATCCCTACGTAGACGAAGAACTCGACCTGCTGGCCAAGTGATGCACGACGACCGAAGCCGGACATGAGAGCCCTCCGCGTCGACCCCGTTCGAACATACGTCTATTATTGGGCGATGACGTTCGCTCTGCAGGGTTCACTCCTCGACCAGGTCAAGCACATCGGATTGCGCTCGTTGTCGACCGGAATGCGGCGCACGCAACTCACGCAGGGGGCCTGGGTCGACGTGCGACCCGGGTGGCTCACCGGCGCGGACGAACTGTTCACCCGACTGTGCCCAGGCGGATCAGCGGACGTCGACTGGCGCAGCGAGCGCCGGGTGATGTGGGAGCGCGACGTCGCAACGCCGCGGCTGTTGAGGTTCTATGACGAAAGTGAGCCGTGGCCCGACCCGATACTGTCGCAGGCCCGTTCGGATCTCAGTCGCTACTACGAGGCTGAACTCGGAGAACCATTCACCACCGCCGGAATGTGCCTCTATCGCGATGGGCGCGACTCCGTCAGCTGGCACGGCGATCGGGTCGGACGGGCGTCGCACCAGGACACGATGGTGGCGATCGTCTCGATCGGCGCGCCGCGAGCGCTGCTACTGCGCCCGCTCGGCGGCGGCGGCGGCGGCGGCGGCGGAAAGACTGTCCGGCACGTCCTTGGCC
>JALYUK010000116.1 GCA_030853805.1 Actinomycetota bacterium
CGCTGCCGTCATGGCCGGCAGATCGTTTTCCCGGAACGGGCGCAGTTGTACCCGCACACCGGTCAGGATCGGTTTCGGGGCCAGCGGATGGTCTGAGGTCACTCGCAGACACTAATGTTCTGCAGAACCCTCGGAACGGGCGCAGTGGGTGCCACGGTGTCGCCGCCAGCTCCTTGGACTCCGAGTTCTGCGCACTCATCTCCCGGGAGCACCACTATGTCGAGTACTGCCATGACTCTGCTGGAACTTCCCGACGGGCGCCACCTCGACGTGCTGGTCGACGGGCCGGATATCGCTCCGACTCTGCTGTTCCACCACGGCACGCCGGGCTCGGCTGCGCAGTACCGGTTCATCACCGGTGCGGCCCGGGCTCTCGGTCTGCGAACGGTCACCTACTCCCGACCCGGGTACGGAGGCTCATCCCGCCACGCCGGTCGTACGGTCGCCGATGCCGTCCCGGACGCACTGGCGGTCCTGGACCACGTCGGGGCGGCTGACTGCGTGACCGCGGGATGGTCCGGCGGTGGGCCGCATGCGCTGGCGTGCGGGTCGCTCGCCCCGGACCGGGTGCGGGGCGTGTCGTCGATGGCGGGTGTTGCGCCGTACGACGCTGCAGACCTGGATTTCCTCGCCGGCATGGGAGCGGAGAATGTCCAGGAGTTCGAGGCGACGCTCGCGGGCGAGCAGCGGCTACGCGAAATCCTCACCCCCGAGGCTGAGCACCTCGGTCAGGCGACCCCTGAGGTCATCGCCGCAGAGATGGCCACGTTGTTGTCGGCATCCGACCTTGCTGTCCTCAGCGACGACTTCGGTGCCGATCTGGCTGCCAACTTCCGCGAGGGCCTGCGAAACGGACCGGACGGCTGGATCGACGATGACCTCGCCTTCGTTCGGCCGTGGGGTTTCGATCCTGCTGCGATCGGCGTACCGACATCGGTATGGCAGGGCAGCGAAGACCTGATGGTTCCCTACGCGCACGGTCAGTGGCTCGCCCGAAATGTAGGGCGAGCCACAGACCGGGCACACCTGCTGGAGGGTGAGGGTCACCTGTCGGTGATCATCGGCAGCATCGAGGCAATGCTCACCGAGCTGGTTGCCGGATAACACCGGCATACCGAACCCGGCGGTACGTCAGTGCGCGAGGCGGGACTCGAACCCGCACACCCGAAGGCACCAGGACCTAAACCTGGCGCGTCTGCCAATTCCGCCACTCGCGCGCGCCGCACCATCGTAGGGTGCCGCCGGGCCCGCGACCACCGCGGCGGCTACCCAGGCGGTGTGGTCAGCCGATCTTGAGGGCCTTACGCAGTGCGGCGACGTGTCCGGTGGCCTTGACGTTGTACTTCGCCAACTCGACGTTGCCGTCCGGGTCGATCACGATCGTCGAGCGGATCACGCCGGTGACCGTCTTCCCGTAGAGGTTCTTCTCACCCCATGCGCCGTACGCCGTCAGCGTCGCCTTGTCCGGGTCGGCCAGCAGCGGGTAGGACAGCGACTCCTGCTCCGCGAACTGGGTGAGTTTGTCGGTCGTGTCGGGGGAGATGCCCAGGACGGCGTATCCGGCGGCTTTCAGCGGCTCCAGCGAGTCGCGGAAATCGCACGCCTCGGTCGTGCAACCGGGGGTCATCGCCGCCGGGTAGAAGAAGAGCACCACGTGCTGACCGGCGTAGTCGGACAGCGCGACCTGCTCTCCGGTGTGCGAGGTGAGTTCGAAGGCAGGTGCCGGCGTACCGGTGTCGAGTCGTGACATGCGGTTCTCCCGAAGGTTTGAGGGCTGGTTTGCGTTATCGTCTCAGGCAGAGCAGTACGCCGGTTCAGGCACTTCCACCAGACGCCTTCTTCAAGGAGAACCATGGCCGACAAGTCCAAGCCCGCAGCACCCACCGCCAAGGACATCGAAGCGGACCTCGCTGCGAGCCGCGAACGCCTGGCCAGCACGATCGATGAGCTGGCGTTCCGCGCCCAGCCCAAGGAAATTGCTCGTCGTGGCGCGGAGGACGTGAAGTTGAAGGTCAACGCCGCGACCCGCACCCCCGACGGCAACCTCGCGACCGACAAGATCGGTTACGCCGTGGGCGGCGTCGGAGCGGTCTCCCTGTTACTGGGTCTGATCCGGCGCGCGCGCTCCTGAAGTTGAACTCCCACGGTCCGCTCGGGCCCGCTCCGGGGCGGTTGCCGATCCGGATGCTGCATGACCGCGTCCTGGTTTCGACCGAGGGCGAGGCCGGCGAACGACGCTCCGGTGGCGGCATCGTCATACCTGCGACTGCGAGCGTCGGCAAGCGACTGATGTGGGCGCAGGTGATGGCCGTCGGTCAGCACGTACGGCAGGCACAGGTGGGGGATCGGGTGCTTTTCGACCCTGAGGAGCGTGCCGAGGTGGAGTTGTCCGGGCGGGATTACATCCTGCTGCGCGAGCGCGACCTGCACGCAATCGCCCAGGACGACAGCGATCAGGGCGGCACCGGCCTGTATCTGTGAGCTGGGGCCGGCCGCGAACATCGGCTCCCAGAGGTTCGACACCGCAGCACGAAGCGCCCGGCACATATGTGCCGGGCGCTCCCTGTTATTTCGAAGTGGTGCGCCATCAGGGACTCGAACCCCAAACCCGCTGATTAAGAGTCAGCTGCTCTGCCAATTGAGCTAATGGCGCAACGGGGAGAGACTCTAGCAGGGGCTCTGCGCCAGAGCGAAATCGCTTCCGCTACCGAGTATTCGACGCCCCGGCGGGTAAGTTTCCCCGCAGTGACCCCAGCCCCGATCGCGAGGACCTCCCCGATGAGCGTCATACCGTATCTGCCCGTCGAACGACCACAGGAGGAGATCCCTGCGACCGCGCAGAAGCCCGACTGGTCCGTAGCGTTCAAGCGGGCGCGCACCAGGTTTTCCCAGGACGAGTGCACCGACAAGGCCGCCTCGCTCACCTATTACGGGATGCAGTCGATTTTTCCGGCGCTGATTGCCTTGCTGTCGTTGATCAATGTTTTCGGCAACGGCAAGGAGACCACCACCAAGCTGGTCAATATCCTGGCTCAGATTGCCGGTAAGAAACCGGGTGACCTCTCGGCGATCACCACCTTCATCAACAGCGTCAACACAGCGGGCGGAGGCACCATCGCGCTGGTCGTGGGTATCGGCGGTGCAATCTGGTCCGCGTCCGGGTATGTCGGTGCCTTCGGGCGGGCGCTGAACCACATCTACGACATCGGCGAGGGCCGCCCGTTCATGCGGCTGCGTCCGGTGCAGCTGTTCGTGACCATTGTCGATCTGGTGCTGGTCATCGTGGTGATTTTTGCGATCACCACGACTGGTGCCGTTGCTACCTCGATCGCGGGCGAGGTCGGCATCCCCAGCCAGGCCGTTCTGATCTGGGACATTGCCAAGTGGCCCTTCGTCGCTCTCATCGTGGTGTTCCTCATCTCGCTGCTCTACTGGTCCACCCCGAACGTCCGCAAGACCAAACGGATGCTGATCAGTTGGGGCGCGCTCATCGCATTCGTGATCTGGGTGATCGGTAGTTTCGCGCTGCTCACCTACTTCCTGCTGACCAGCGGTTCCAGCTACACCAAGACGTAC
>JALYUK010000098.1 GCA_030853805.1 Actinomycetota bacterium
CCGAACTGGTCCAGCGACCGGGTCGGCAAGACGCTGGTGTCCTCCTCGATGATCGACCGCGTCGTGACATCGATCGGGGCGACTCTGTGGGAGGTGCCGGTCGGTTTCAAGTGGTTCGTGCCCGGCCTGCTCGACGGATCGGTCGGCTTCGGCGGTGAGGAGTCTGCGGGCGCCTCGTTCCTACGCTTCGACGGCACCGTGTGGACCACCGACAAAGACGGTCTCCTCCTGGCGTTGCTGGCCTCGGAGATCCAGGCGAAGACCGGCAAGTCCCCCAGCCAGCACTACGCGGAATTGGCGGAGAAATTCGGCGCACCGTCGTACGCGCGGGTCGACGCACCGGCGACGCGGGAGCAGAAGGCCAAGCTGGGCGCCCTCAGCGGATCCGATGTCACCGCCGATTCCCTTGCGGGAGAGCCGATCACGGCGAAGCTGACCGAGGCGCCAGGTAACGACGCGGCGATCGGGGGGTTGAAGGTCACGACCGAGAGTGCGTGGTTCGCAGCCCGCCCGTCCGGCACCGAAGACGTGTACAAGATCTACGCCGAGTCGTTCAAAGGCCCCGAGCACCTGAAACAGGTGCAGGACGAGGCACGCGAGATCGTCTCGGCAACTCTGGGCAATTGAGCGTGCCGGACCCGGATTCCATGGGGCGGCTGTTCGTCGTCACCGGACTGGCTGCGGCTGAGCCGACGATGGTCGGACAGTCGCTGGCGCAGGCTCTGCAGAAGTCGATCTGCATCGACGGCAGGAATATCGATGCGATGGTGACTGCCGGCCGGATGCCGGTGGGCTCACCACCGACCGTCGGCGGCCTGGAGCAGCTGTATGCGCGATACGCCGGGGCGCTCACCCTGGCAGAGGTCTACCGCGTCAACGGCTTCGACGCTGTCGTGAGTGAAACGGCGATCGGTGAGTACCTGGCAGATCTGCTCGACCTCGCCGACACCGGACCACTGCATCTCGTGGTGTTGCACCCCTCGCGGGACGCTGTCCTGGAGCACCGTTCGTCGCAGGCGCTCAGTGCGTACGGCGGCAACGAGAGTGTCGAGAATCAATGGAACGAGCTGGAGTTCAACACCCGGCGGTCCGGTCTGTGGATCGACACCAGCACCATGACGCCCGCACAGATCGTGGTGCACATCCTGCGTAATCTGCGCGACGCGACGGTGACGCCGGTCAGCTGAGCAGGGCCGCCTCATCTCGCGCCACAGACCCGTCAACCCGCGGAAGTGCGCGATGAAGCGGTCGTGCTCGTGCTCGGGATACGTCGAGCGTACGGTCGAAACCAGCAGCTCGTCGAACGCGGGTGAGGTGACCCAGTCCAGCACCATCGCGTCGACGCCGGGCATCGACTCCGCCACGAACGCCCGGTATTTCTCGACTTCGAAATATTCATCGCACAACCGCTGGTAGGCACCGAGCTTGCTGTTGTAGTCACTGTCGTCATCGGCGATGTCGAACCATGGGGCCGTGTCGACCTGGGTCTTGCCCCGACGACCGGTAACGGCGCAGTAGACCGACCACTTCAGCAGCGACTTCATCGCCCATGGGAAGTAGTAGTGCAGGGACGTGAGCGCGACGTCCGGGCAGGCATTGGCGTAGTCGATCGGGTAGGCGACCCCGTCCTTGATCAGCATCTCGCAGCTGTTGAACTCCCACCGGAAGAACGCATTCACCGTCTGCGCGATCGTGGCAGTCTCGGCGCCCATCTCGCGACTGAGGAAGTCGTGCGACACGGCATACCGCTCGTGCATCGGCAGATCAGGTCGGAAGTTCATCACCATGGTTTCGGGCCCGATGGTGAGGGCGCGCGCAAACACCTCGAAGTTGTCGACCGAAGCCTGCAGATGCATCAGCATCTCGCCGGACTCGTCGTAGGCGCGTTGCAGATCGGCTTCGTCCCGGATCATCGAGACCCCCCGCCATGCCCCACCGTCGAAAGGCTTCATGAACATCGGGTAACCGACCTCCCGCGCAATGGCCGCGAGATCGAAGGAATTGTTGTATTTCTTGGACGTATAGGCCCACCGCACATTGTCGAGCGGGTTCTTGTAGGGCACCAGGACGGTTTCGGGCACATGCATGCCCATCCGCATCAGAGCGCAGTAGGCCGAGTGCTTCTCCATTGACTGGAAGGTGAAGGGACTGTTGAGCAGATAGACGTCATCCATCAACGCAACTTTCTTCAACCACTCACGCGGGTGGTAGTACCAGTGCGCGAGGCGGTCGATGACCAGATCCGTGCTGGGCTTGGCCCGCAGATTGAACGGCTCGATACTCAACCGTTCGGTCCGCAGCTCATGGGTCTCGCCGTCGTACTGCACCGGTCCGAGCAGCGTCACGAGTTGCTCGAAGGCCCGGGGCCAGTCCTCTTCGGCGCCCAACAGCAGTCCGATCAGGTGCTCAGACATTCCGCGACTCCTTCGATTCTCACCGCGTCTTCTTCACGGCGAATATTTCGCTGCCCATGTTTCGCTGCCCATGGTTCAGCGCTTCGATTCAAAAGCGCGGTACGGCCGCGCCTGCTCATCGCGAGCTTACGGTCGCGGCCCCGAGTGGGTCACCTCAGCAGGATCGAATTGCTCGCTGCGGTACTGCTCGGGTGTCCGGGGTTGGTGGCGGCGTAGTCGCGCAACTGGCCCTCGGTCATCCGGTGGATGTAGTCGGCGTTCGTCCTGCTGAGTGGATCCATGACGAGGTAGTAGGTGCCGTTGAAACCAAGGACCGCCACCCAGTGCGACACCGGCCCGCGCACATCCGCCCACGGCAACTTCGAGGCGTCGCCACCAGCGATGGACGGCTTTCCGGCTCGCGCATCGACCAGCGTGTCGTCGATTCCACCGTGCCAGGCGCTCAGCCCGTAAGAAGCGAATGCCTTCTCGAAGTCCGCGAACTCGGTGCCTTCGCCATTGCGGGCTGCAGTGTCGCCCACGCCCATGGCGCCGTACCGGAAGTCGTTGATCGCGACGGCGCGGGTCGCGATGTTCCACTGCCAGCCGGTCGGAGCGACTCTGGCCATCTCGATCATCAGCGCGACTGCCGATGCCGGACCGCAGTTGGACCACTGTGCCGCGCCGGTGCCGCGCTGCAGCAGTGGGTAGAGCGCTCCAGAGGTCTTAGCGGCGAACAACGTGCGCCAGGTGGTGATGCCCGTCCAGTCGACCGGATTGATGCCGTGACCCACCTGGAAGGAACGCACGTAGGACGTGGTGATCGCGTTGTATGTGGTGCTCATCGCCGGAGCGGTGCCGCCGAACCAGTAGCCGTGCTTTTCCAGCAGTGTCTGGATGGCGAATGACCGGTACGTATTGGCGCCATCACCAGTGGTCGGGGTCAGTTTCGACAGCGTGGCGTCGTCGCCGACACCGGTGACCGGTAGGTGCATCTTGCTCTGGTAGGCCGACACCGCAGCGGCGGTCGACGCCCCGAACGTGCTCTCCCAGTTGGTCTTCAACCCCGCCGAGAGCAGCAGGTACTGCAGCGCACGAACGTCTTGCCACGGTGCCCCATCGGCGACCGTTGAGAAAGAAGTCGCGTAGTGGTTCGGCGAGCTCAACGCCCGGGCGGCAAGTGTTTCGTGACGGCTGTGGGCCGCGCCGGCGGTGGTGGATTGCGGCGGTGTAGCGGCGGTGGAGCCCGGCGCGCAGACACAGGCGAGCGCCCCCGCACCGAGGATCGTGACCCCGCTGATCAGACGACGGACAACAGATACAGGCATGGTTTCGCGAGGTCACTTTCGCAGGCGGCGTGCTGGAGGCATCGGGAGCATAGAGCCATTTCCTTATTTGCTCGAGGACGGTGCCCGGCATGTCCGCACCCCGACGGCGAAACCACCCTGGGAGCGCCGGCGAGGTCAGCCCTCCGGGCAGAAGGCTTCCCCAGATGTGAGCTCCGGGTGTATCGGGCCCGGTCGGTCGCGCAACGAGATCGCCTTGCCATCGCGTAGGACACACACCACTTCGGCCAGGATCGACACGGCGATCTCAGCAGGGGTGTCGGCGGCGATATCGAGCCCGGCCGGCCCGTGGATGGCGTCCTGCGCCGCCTGGGACACATCGTGCTCCAGCAGCCACTGCCGACGCTTGTCCTGACCGGGCCTGGAACCCATCTGGCCGATATAGGAGATATCGGCGGCCAGCGCGGCGGCGAGTACTGCGCCGGCAACCTCGACATCGTGACTCGTGACGACGACCGCGTCTGCCTGCGCCACGCGAGCCAGCGCCTCCTCGGCAGTAGCTGTCGCGTGCACCTCCCACCCGAGTAGCTGCGCGATCGCCACCAGCTTGTCGCGTACCGGTCCGTCTCCTACGACCAACAACGTGTCCATACCCGTCACCGTATGCCCCCGGGTCTGGTCAGGTGGCAAGTTCGATGGCTCCCCAGGCGATGAGGATGACCGCCACCGGTAGGCCGATCAGCGTGGTCAGCTCCCACCCCGAGGCCGGAACCATGTCGGCGCCGGTGCGCGGGTCACGCACGCGCGTCGATCGGCGCCGCACCACCAGTGCAGTGGGTGCGCCCACCAGCAGTCCGATGATCAGCGACACCCATCCAGGTCGTCCGAAAGATGTCTCCCCCAGCAGTTGGGCAAGCGCACCTTGCGCCACGAGCCACCCGGCTACCGCGCCGAACAGCGCAATGATGATCATCGGCCACCGAGGATTACGGGGTCGATCCGCGGTGATCAGATCCGCGTACTCACGCGCCGGACCGAACGCTTCGCCCGGATCTTCACCGGTATCAGCGACATGGCTCTCCACCTGCGCCACGATCTCGCCGATGCGGTCCCCATCCAGGTCTCTCATCCGAAGCGCGAGGATCAGCGATTGACGGTAGTCGGCCATCGCGCTGTCAGCTCTGTATGCGGTCATCGCCTGCTCCTTACCTCGGGGAGCAGACTGGCTGCCTGCTCGGTGAATTCGTGCCAGGCGACTGTTCGACGGTGCAACGTCTGCGCGCCGAGTGGTGTGATCTCGAAGAATTTCCGGCCCGGACCGCCAACCCCTGCACGCCACGACGAGACCAGTAGTCCGTCTGCCTCCAGTCGGTTCAAAACGGGGTAGAGCGTGCCGCCCTTCACGGTTCCCAGTCCTGCCGACTTCAGGTGCTGCGCCACCAGGTAGCCGTAGGTCTCACCGTCCGCCACCGTCGACAGCACCGCGAGCGGCAGTACCGCTCGGAGCCATTCAGTAGGCAACTCATCGGACGTCATCACTAGACACTATCGATGACTAGTCAGTGACGCAACATAGATCACCAGACACACCGTGCCGAAGGTCACGCACCGCGTCAGCCGATGGGTGGGTAGCTCGCTGGCTCAGCTCCAGACGTCGCGCAGTAGTGCCGTCAACGTCGGGTCGAATGCAGTGCGCCACGACGAATAGTCGTGCCCACCTGCTACCTCGGTCAGTACCGCCTCGACCCCGACACCGTCGAGCGTCTGCGCCATCAGGCGGTTGTTGTGGAGGTTCTCCTCACTGGACCCGCAGGTCAGCTCCACGCGCAACGGTGCCGCGCGAAGGCCGGTCCCGGTGACATCGGCAACGGCTGCCGCGATGCGGTCGAAGTAGGCGAAGTTGGACTCCTGCGCATCTGTCTCTGGGGTGAAGAACGACCCCGACTGGGCGAACACCGCGCCGACCCGATCATCGGACAAGCCCGCCAGCACCGAGGTGAGTCCGCCGAGACTTGCGCCCATGACGATCACCGGCCGGCGCACCGGGTATGACTCCTGTATCGCGCTCAAACCCGTCGTGAAGGTACGCAGATAACGCGGCGACGCCGAATACCACTGGGTGCGGCGGCGTACGTCGGCCAACACGACCCGCATCGGCGGTAGGTCGCGAGTGGCGAGCCACTCCAGCAACCCCGCCTGCGCGTCGTACGCGGGACCGTCATGCACCCAGAGCAACGGTGCCGGCTCCGTGTCCGACAAGGTCGGCGGACTGCATACGGTCACGTGCGACGGTTGCCTGAAGGCACTCGGCAGTTCCCGTGGCGCACGCAACCACTCGTGCGGGTTCGACACCAGGTCGGTCGAACTCAGTAGAGCGCCGACATCAGCGCCGTCCGCGCTTTCTTGACCCGAGGGTCGGCAGCGCCCACCACGTCGAAGAGGCTGAGCAGGTGCTGACGGGCCGCATTGCGCTCGTCGCCCGTTGTTGCTTTCACGAGGTCCACAAGGCGGACAAAAGCGTCCTCGACATGGCCGCCGAGAATGTCCAGATCCGCCACGACGGTCTGCTTCGCGACGTCGGTCGGTGCCTGGGCAGCCTCGGCGCGCGCGGCATTGAGGTCCACCCCGTCGGTGCGCTGCAGCAACCGCACCTGGCCCAGGCCGAGGGCTGCTTCCTCATCGGCCGGGTTCGCGGCCAGCGCCTGCTCGTACGCGATGACCGCCCCGTCGAAGTCACCCGCCTCGATGGCAGTGAAGGCAAGCTCGTGCAGCGGGGAGATCTCGGGCTCCGCAGCCTGATCGGTAGGCGCGGCCACCTCACCGACGTCGACGCGCCCGGTGATGCCGTTGGCTGCGGCAGCCTCCAGCACCTTGTCGAAGACGTCGCGTACCGCATCCTGCGGCTGATCTCCGGAGTAGAGCGGCAACGGCTGACCCTTGACCAGCGCCAGCACCATCGGTACCTGCTGGACCTGGAGTGCCTGACGGATCTGCATTGCAACGTCGATATCGGCGATCGCCAGTACCAGACGTCCGGCGTACTCACGCACGATGGTGGCCAGCAGGTCGGTGTGCTCACGGCTCGCCGGACGGGCGCCGGAGTACAGCGCGAAGATCACCGGCACATTCATCGACTGCTCGACAGCATCACCGAATGTGACGTCATCGACCTCGCTGACCAGGGGATCGGGCCCTGGCGCACCGGCCTGTTGCTGACCCGGTCCACCGGTAGCACTGGGGCGGGAGGCAGGTCTGGCGGGCTTCTTGGCCAATCCGGACAGGTCGATGGCTCCGCGCAATGAGGCTGGGGTGAAGGGCTGATCGCTCATAGGCCCATTCTGTCGTGTCTGTGGCAATGGTCCAACGCGGGCGGCAACACTGCGAGAAGGGGCGGTTCACTCAGCGTCCGCCACCCAGCGGACCCAGCCGCCGTGCGGGTCGGTATGAGCGAGTACCTCGCTTCCGTTCTCCACCAGCCGGAAACCTCGACCGTCATCACCGGCAGTCAGCGGCAGTATTGCGGGCGCCTCGTGGGAGAGCCAGTGCACGCCGAGCTGGTCGACGACGCGGGCGAACGCAGCTCGCTTGCCGGCATCGACGTAGGCGAGGACCGCGGAATGGAACACGACGACGGTCCCGGCCTCGCGGGGTACTTCTGCGACGAGTTCGGCGAGATCGTCAACGAGATCCCCACGCTGCACAATCGGTGGATCGCGACGAGCTGCAGCCACGGCGGCGCGCAGCCGATCGGCGCGGTCCTGCTGACCCGGCCAGACGAGACACTCCAACCACTGCATGTCCGCGCCGCTGGCGAGGTCCAACGGATTCAGGTCCAGACCGCGACGCCAGCTGATGGTAGGCACCGTCGTCGGCACGGGCACCGGGCCTTCGATGCTGCACCGAAGAGTCGGGGCGACAGGATCGAGCCCGCTGATGCGATGTCCGTCGTAGTCGTAGGAGTACCGGTCCGGCAGTAGCGCCAGACCCGCCGACGCACCGACTTCTATCAGTGCCAACGGTTGCGGCAGCCGCGCCAGCGCGGGCAACAACGTCGCGCACCGGGCAGCCTCGTTCGTCTGCGTGCGGCGCTGCAGCATGACGTCACGCAACGGATCACCATCCTCGAGCACGAGGTTGCGCAGGCTGTCGGCGATCGGCACATCACTCAGCAGGTAGCGAGCAGCAGCGAAGAGCAGGTTGGGTTGCCGTTTGTCTGTGGGCAGCGACGCGAGGAAGCGGAGAACGACCTCGTCGCCGGCGACGGCCCTCGCGAGCGACTCATAGACCGGCGACCGACCGGCAGCCTCCCGTTCAGCAAACCGGAGGTAGTTCTGCGCCGTATCGACCGTTGGGTCCAGCCCGCCCATACCGCCATGCACCGCGGACCGCTCGCCGTCTTCGTCCATCACAGTTTTCTACACCCGGACATTCGCGATCCGCGACCCGCGATGTTCTCAGCAGACCCGGTCCGCCGCTTCGATCTGCTGTTGAGAACCTGGTTTTACCGTCGACCCCGGCACCCTATGGCCGAAAGACTTCCGATGACCCGCCGGCAGACGAACCGGGCTCGCCTGCCTGAGCACCGGTCAGAAGCGGGCCGGCTCCCGGTAGGTGCCCCACACATCACGTAGCGCATCGCAGATCTCGCCCATCGTGGCCTCGGCTCGGGCAGCGGCCAGCATCGGTTCGATCAGGTTCTCGGTGCCCAGCGCGGCGGCGGTCATCACTTCGAGGGCCTCGCGCACCCGCGGCTCGTCCCGGCCAGCCTTGCGCTCGGCGAGCGCCCGCACCTGCTCGACCTCCACCTCGTGTGAGACACGCATGATCTCCAGGTCGGTAGCGAGGGATTCGGTGTGGCAGTTCACTCCGACGACCTTCTTCTCGCCCTTCTCCAGAGCTATCTGGTAGGTGAAAGCCGCCTCGGCAATTTCGGCCATGAACCAACCGTCCTCGATACCGCGCAGCAAACCCGAGGTGATCGGCCCGATCTCATGAGCAACGGCGCCGTCCGGCTGCTGGTCCTTGCCCTGCACACCCATCGACCGGATCTTCTCGAAAATGGCCTCCGCCTCGGCCTCCAACCGGTCGGTCAGCGCCTCGACGTAATAGGACCCACCCAATGGATCGGCCACGTTGACGACACCGGTCTCCTCCATCAGCACCTGTTGGGTGCGCAGAGCCACTTCAGCCGATTGGTCCGAGGGCAGCGCCAGAGTCTCGTCGAGGGCGTTGGTGTGCAGCGAGTTGGTGCCACCCAGCACCGCAGCGAGCGCCTCTACCGCGGTACGAACCACGTTGTTCGTCGGTTGCTGAGCCGTCAGCGACACGCCCGCGGTCTGAGTGTGGAAACGCAACCACTGTGCCTTCTCGGTCTTCGCGCCGTACACATCGCGCAGCCATCGCGCCCAGATCCGGCGGGCGGCCCGGAACTTCGCAATCTCCTCGAAGAAGTCGATGTGGCTGTCGAAGAAGAACGACAAGCCGGGCGC
>JALYUK010000332.1 GCA_030853805.1 Actinomycetota bacterium
ACGTCGACATCCTGAACCAGTCCTTCGGTTACAACCCACTGCCTGACACCACCGCAGACCTCATCCGTCAGGCCGACCAGGCCGCGATCGAGGCAGGGACCACCGTTGTCGTCTCCACCGGCGATGCCGGGCCGACGAACACCATCGGGTCACCGTCTGCGGACCCCCAGGTGATCAGCGCAGGCGCCACGACGACATTCCGCACCTATGCGCAGGCGAACATCGCCAACTACTCCTCGATCAAGGCGACCGGGTGGGTGAACAACAACATGAGCGCCCTCAGCTCCGGCGGCATCACGGAGGGAATCAAGAGTCCCAACCTGGTTGCTCCCGGTGACTTGAACTGGGTGCTGAACAACAGCACCAAAGGCGTCTACAACGCCGGCATCAGCGGCGGCACCAGCGAGGCGGCTCCCCTCACGGCAGGTACCGCGGCACTCGTGATCCAGGCCTACCGGCAGACGCACTCCGGGGCCAGTCCCACACCTGCGCTGGTCAAACAGATCCTCACCTCAACGGCCGATGACCTGGGACACCCCGGTTATCAGCAGGGCACCGGGCTGCTCGACAGCTACCAGGCGGTGCAGGCGGCGATGTCGGTCAAGACCAGCGCCGGCGCACCCACGGCAACCGGCAGCACCCTGCTGACCAGCATCAGCCAGCTCGATGCCGCCGGTGCTCCCGGCCGCAACCAGCGCTTCCGCCTGGGGGTCACCAACGCCGGGCAGAGCACGCAGACGGTCAAACTGTCCGGGCGGACCCTCGGTGCCTACAACCAGGTCAGTTCCAAGAAGGTAATGCTCGGCTCGAGCGTCGGGGAACACTTCAACGGCGTGAACGCACAGAGGATCACCTTCAAAGTGCCGGTCGGCGCGTCGCGGCTGCAAGCTGACGTCGCCGCACCGACCAACGACTCCAGCCTGGACGTCACTCTGCTGGATCCGCTGGGTCAACTTCAGGCGTACAGCCTGCCTCAGGGTGGCGGCAACCACGGTGCGGTCGACGTTCGCTACCCGGCGTTCGGCACCTGGACGGCGATCATCACCGACGCTCCAGCGGCTGCCGGCGGGTATGAAGGGCCGGTCCGATTCCAGGCCTCAACCGCGACATACCAGTCGTTCGGCAAGGTGTCTCCGAGCTCGATCACCCTCGCTCCCGGAGCCTCCCGTACCGTCACCGTTTCGACCCGGACGCCGTCCGCGCCTGGTGACCTCAGTGCTGCTCTGGTACTCAACGCACCGTTCGGCCGGAAGACCTCGGTGCCGATCAACCTGCGTAGTCTGGTCCCGCTCCGCGGTGACTCGGGCACGTTCAGTACCTCAGTCACCGGCGGGAACGGTCGCGGCGGCAGCCCGGCTGTTACCAGGTTCTTCCAGTTCGACGTGCGCGCCGGGCAGCGTGCGCTCGACGTCCAGACGACGGTGTCGGCGGCTGCCGTCGACAACTACAACCTGTATCTCGTGGACCCCAGCGGTGAGACCGTCGGACACGCGAGCAACCAACTGGTGGTCGGGATGAAGCCGTCCGGTCCGGTGACGGTGCTGGAACGCGGTGCACGCTCTCACGTGCTGAACCCTGCTCGCGGCCGGTGGACCCTCGTGGCAGCGTTTGCCAACCCGGTGGCCGGAACTGCACTGTCGACCACCTTCACGGGGACGGTGCGGCTCGCGCCGTTCGTGCCTGTCGTGTCCGGTCTGCCGAACAGCAGCACGACGACTCTTGCTGCAGGCAAGACCCACGTGGCCAAAGTGACGGTGCGCAATGACGGTTCTGCCCCGGAGACGTACTTCGTGGATCCGCGGCTCAACTCTTCCACCACGATTTCGCTGCCGTCGTACACGCCGGCCACCAACCTGACGTTGCCTTTCGGGCCGGCGGCGGCTGCGACACCGCAGTGGATCGTGCCGACCGAGACCAGCTCACTGGACGCTGCTGCCGAGGCGACCGCACCGGTCACGTTCGACTGGGCGCCCTACCTGGGCAACCTGGGCGGCGACCTGAACGGTGACCCCGACCTGGGCGCCACCACCTCCGGCAACACCGCTGCAGGTCACTGGGCCGGCTCACCGGTGACGCCGGGGGACTGGCTGATCAGCCCGGCACTGGTCGGTCCGTTCACCGGCCCGGCACCGAAGGCGACGGTCAACCTCGCGATGTCGGCCACTACCAAGGCCTTCGATGCGTCGACCACTTCTACGACCGGCGACTTCTGGGCCACCGAAGCCGGCCAGGGTGGCACCTTCACACCGGTGATAGTCCAACCGGGCCAGAGCACGACGATCTACGTCACGATCACCCCATCGGGTAAGCGCGGCCACGTTGTGCAGGGCACGCTGTACGTGGACGACGCGTCATCGCTGAGCCCGTTCGGCCAGGCAGTCCCCTCAGGTGAGGAACTGGCTGCGATTCCGTACAGCTACCGAGTGGGTTGAGGCAAGTGGGTTGAGGCGAGTGGGCGAGCACCGGGACGCGTGTCCTGGTGCTGGCCCACTCGTTCGTTGCGCGCAGCCAGCGCTGGGGTTGCGCTTTGTGGTGAGGGGGTAGCTATTGCAGCACCCTCGCTACACGAAGCAACCTCCGGCGAATGTTCTGAGTGCGGGGAGCCGCGGCGGGCGGGTGGCTTCAGATGCCAGAACTGCCCCGCGCATACTGACAAGTGATGAACTCTTTGCTGCGAATGCCGGTCGCGGGCGCCCAGCGCGCCTTGGGAGAACTTTTGCGCTCGAAGGTGGCCGGTGACGACGCGCCCGCGAAAGCCAAGGGCATCTGGGAAGCCGAGGGACCGCGCTGGTTCACCGAAGCCGACCCGATCTGGCGGGTGCATGCGCACGCGGCGATGTTCCCCGGTGGGGTTGCCGCATTGCTGCTGCAGTCTCTGCATCCGTCCGCGATGGCCGGAGTCGCCGGGCACAGCGGGTACCGCGGCGATCCGTGGGGGCGGTTGCAGCGCACGAGCTACTACATCGCGGCCACGACATTCGGCACGATCGCGCATGCCGAGGAAGTCATCGAGCATGTCTCCTCGATCCACCAGCGGGTGCGCGGGAAGGACGACGAGGGCGTGCCGTACTCCGCATCCGATCCTGCTCTGCTGAGCTGGGTGCACATCGCCGAGATTCACAGCTTCCTGGCGGCGTATCAGATGTACTCCGGTAGCCCGCTGACCGCTGATGAAGCCGATACCTATGTCTCCCAGGCGCGTACGGCGTCCACTCTGCTCGGTGCGACCGACCTGCCAACGAACGTGGGGGAGTTGCGCGAGCAGCTGCAGGACCACCGCAAGATCTTGCGGTCAACACCTGCAGCAGTCGATGCCGGGCATTTCCTGCTGCGCGAACCGCCGCTGCCGTTCGGTGCCCGCCCGGGATACCTGCTGGTTGCGCGCGGTGGCGTTGCGGCGCTGCCGATGTGGGCGCGTCGAGGGTTGAACCTCTCAGGATTCGATCTCGTGCGCCGCGCCGACACCGTCGCGGGCAGCCTCAGCGTCGCCACCATCACCTGGGCGATGTCCAGCCTGCGCGATGCTGACGCGCAGGCCAGCTAGCGTTACTTCTTCGCATCCTTGGCGAGTTGCTTCTCGCGCTTCTCGACAGCCTTCTGAGCGGGCGGCGCGAGCTGGCCGGTGGAACGGGTGTAGTACTCGGCGACCTTGCGCTCGACCAGAGTCGCAACGCCCGCGAGGAGGGCAGCCGACAGGACGGCATACAGCGTGGCCTCGGTGTGCGAGCGCTCCGGCTCGTACTGGTCCTCGGGCGCCTTGCTGCCGGTGGCAGCAGCCCACCCGGTGTCGGTGAGCTTCATCGCGACCTTCTTGGACACGACGCTCGTCCCGAGGGACATGACCTTCCAGGCAATCGAACCCATGAGTGGACCTTCCGACGTGAGCAAGTGGGGATTGGCCCAAACCTACCCCGAGCACGTGGCCGGGCGCCCGACGTGCGTATCGTCATCCTCGGAAACGACAGGGGAGCGCAGCAGCGCTGAGAGTGCGGATAGGCCGCAGACCCTCGAACCTGATCCGGTTAGTACCGGTGTAGGAAGTCTCGAGGCCCCTCGATAAGAGGAGGTCGATTCCAGGTGAAGTACACGAAGATGTCCACTGCAGCCGTGCTGGCGATGACGATGCCCGTGCTTGCCGGGTGCTCGTTGAGCAGCACCGGCGCAAGCCCCACCGCCAGCGGCGCCAAGGTTTCAGGCGCATCAACTACCGGTGCGAAAGGTTCGGGCTCAACGGGTTCGGGCGGCGCGGTGACCAACAAGAACGTCGTCCTGGTCACCCACGACTCGTGGGCTGTGCCCAAACCCGTGCTCGCGGCATTCACCAAGGAGACGGGGTACAAGGTCACCGTCCGCGCCTCTGGGGATGCCGGTCAGCTCTCGAACTCCCTGGTGCTCACCAAGGGCAACCCGACCGGGGACGTCGTCTTCGGCGTCGACAACACCTTCGCGTCCCGGGTGGCCAAAGCCGGCGTCCTGGAAAGCTACTCACCGAAGCTACCGGCAGGGGCGGCGAAGTACGCGCTGACCGGTGCAGCGGCCCCGGTGCTCACCCCGATCGATTTCAGCGACGTATGTGTGAATGTCGACAACGCCTGGTTCAAGGCCAAGGGCAAGACCCCGCCTGCCGGCCTGGACGACCTGACGAAACCGGCGTACAAGGGCCTTTTCGTCAGCCCTGGTGCCGCGACGTCCTCACCCGGTATGGCGTTCTTGCTCGCCACCATTGCGAAATACGGCGACTCCAAACAGGACGGATGGCAGCAGTACTGGAAGAAGCTGATGGCCAACGGCACCAAATTGACCAGCGGGTGGAGTGATGCGTGGGGTGTCGACTACACCGCCGGAGGTGGAAACGGTAGTCGGCCGATCGTGTTGTCCTACAACACGTCTCCCGCTGACACCGTGAAAGCAGGGAAGTCGACGACGTCGGCCCTGATGAACACCTGCTTCCAGGAGCAGGAATACGCCGGCGTGCTGAAGGGTGGCAAGAACTCGGCCGGCGCGAAGGCCTTCATCCAGTTCATGCTCGGCAAGACCTTCCAGGCCGCGATGCCCGCCAATATGTACGTCTTCCCGGTCGATGCGAGCGTGGCGCTTCCCGCCGGGTGGAACTCCTATGTCAAGACCCCCGTGAAGCCGCTGAGCATCCCTGCGGCGCAGATCAGCGACCAGCGCGACACGTGGATCACGCAGTGGCAGAACGCGACGTCCTGACGCTGCAATCACGGCAGAACCCGCTGCGCGCCAACACCCTTCGTAGGCGCGCGGCGGGCTGGTGGCCACTGCTGGTGGCGATCGTGCCGCTGGTCTTCCTGTCGATCTTCTTCGTGTTGCCCGTGGGCGGGATGATGGCGCGCGGTCTTCATCCGGATGGTCACTGGGCGCTCGGCGACGCATTGGGGGTCTTCGGTCGCAGCCGCCAGCAGCGGGTCGTGCTGTTCACGCTCGGCATCGCAGCAGTCGGGACGATCGCCACCACGCTGCTCGGCCTGCCCGTCGCCTACGCTCTCTACCGGCTGCGGATCCCGGGCGCGGGCATCCTGCGGGCGATCGTCGTGACGCCGTTCGTGCTGCCCACTGTGGTCGTCGGTGTGGCATTCCGGACGCTGCTCACCAGCTCCGGTCCACTCGGATTCCTGGGACTCGACGGGGGCTGGATCGCAATTGCTCTCGCGTTGGTCTTCTTCAACCTCTCGGTCGTCGTGCGCACGGTCGGCAGCGCGTGGGCCGGCCTGGACGCCCGACCGCAGGAGGCGGCCGCCGCCCTGGGAGCCAGCCCCGCGCAGGTCTTCCGGACGGTCACGCTGCCCGCTCTCGCGCCGACGATCCTGTCGGCGGTCACTATCGTCTTCCTCTTCTGCGCCACGGCATTCGGAGTGGTGCTGACCCTCGGCGGATTGAAATACAGCACGATCGAGACCGAGATCTACCTGCAGACCACCGACATCCTGGACCTGCGGACCGCAGCCGTGTTGTCGATCGCCCAGTTCCTCGTGGTGATCCTGCTGCTCGTCGTCGTCGAGCGGGCCCGCGCCGGGGTCACGCCGACCCCGCAACGGGCCGGCGTGAGCGCGCGGCGTCGTCCCGCCCGCCACGACCTGCCGGTACTCAGCGCGACCGCCGCGGTCGTCGCGTTCCTGATCCTGCCCATCGCCAGCCTCGTGGTCCGCTCGCTGCAGGCGAACGGCGGGTGGAGTCTGGAGAACTACCAGCGGCTGGGCGGCGTCGGGGACGGTAACGCGCTCCTCGTGCCGGTCATCGATGCGATCACCAGCTCCTGGCGCATCGCCATTGATGCGACCCTGATCTCGGTGAGCCTCGGACTCGCCGTGGCGGTCGTCATCTCCTACCGTCCGAGTGGGCAGGCCGGCGGGGGTGCGGGCGGCAAACGCACACGTCGTATCGCGGTGC
>JALYUK010000370.1 GCA_030853805.1 Actinomycetota bacterium
ATGTCTCGCTCTAGCTCGGCGAACGCGGCCATCATCGTGAAGAAAAACTTCCCCTCACCGCTGGGCGCATACGTGCCAGCCAAGCGCCCGGTCAGGATCCGCAGACCGATACCGCGCTCGTGCAAATCATCAGCCAGGGTGAGTACTTCTTTAACTGATCGCCCAAGCCGATCCAGTTTCCAGACACACAAGGTGTCCCCATCGCGCAGGTAGTCCAACGCTTTGCCCAGCCCAGGCCGGTGGGTAACGCGGCTGGAGATCTTGTCCTCGAAGATTCGCACGCAGTCGGCCTGGTCGAGCGCGTCGTGTTGCAGCTGGGTGTGTTGCGGGATCGAAGACACGCGGACGTAACCGACGGTGCTCGATCCTCGGGTGCGGGTCATTCCCAAAGCGTCTCATAAAGCATCTCAGAACTAGACAGTGTGTAACGAGGTTGTGAGACGTCTTGTGGACACTAAAACCGCCGGTTTGCGAGGTTCAAGGCGACCGTCTCGGAATCCTTCGTTAACGCGACATTCCCCAACTGATCTTGCCTGGCCTGATCCGCATCGAGTTAGCCGGCGTTCTCAGCGCACGTTTCGCGGTTAATCACCTGCTGCGAGCCACGCCGACGGGCACCGGGACCCACGCCATTCCGGGTTCTGCGTCACTACGTTCCGCGGTTACGGACAATTAACTGCGGAATTTGGTTCGCTAAGAAGTGCTGATTAAGTACATACAGGAAACTATCAGGTAATGTCCACGGCATGCGCCGCCGATTCCTCGCCGTCCCAGTGCTGTTGATAGCCGTCGCAGGGTGCGGCACGAGTGCGCCCGGAGGCGCACCCTCCTTAATAACGGCGCCAGCGAGTACCACCTCGAGTACATCGACCACGAGCAGTTCAAGCTCGACGACGACGACGTCTTCGTCGTCGTCGCCCACCTCGGCGACGAAGCCCCCTTCGACCACGGTCACGCCGAAGACAACAACCCCAGCGCCGACGACCACGCGCCCACCCGTGCGCCGCACGTCCTCATCTTCCCCGGCGCTGCCCACCGCGACCCGCTCCAGCACCACAAAGGCCGCGACCGCGGGGTGTTACCCCAAAAGCAAAGCCGGTAACTGCTACCGAGCAGGGCAGTTCTGCCGCAAGAGCGACCACGGGGCATCCGGCGTCGCCGGCAACGGCAAAGCGATCACATGCCGCAACAACGACGGCTGGCGCTGGGAACCCGCCTGAGTCGCGCTGCTCGTCCAAGTAACGCAGCAGTGCAGCAAATTAGTTGTGGACCAAGGTTCTGGCCCGGCCTTGGAAGCTCAGCAGGCTTTTGAGCGGTGCGTTCCGTAGCTGCCCTAAGCCGCACAGCGTTTCGTATACGTAAAGCTGGATTTTTGTCTACGCTCGTGGAATGGATGAGCCTCAGGTGCACGGCAAGCCTGTGAGTGATGAGCAGATTCACGCGTGGGCTGATGAAGCTGAGGCCGGTTACGACCTGTCGAAACTGCCCAAGCCGCGCCTGGGTCGCCCACCCGTGGGCCAGGGCCCCGGCGCGGTTGTGGGCGTACGGCTGGACGCGGCCACCATCGCAGCATTGACCGCGCGAGCCGAGACCCTGGGCATTGCCACACGCTCAGAAGCAATCCGAGCCGCGGTGCGCGCATGGACACACGTTGCCTGATCTGCACCAGTCCGCCCGCAAGCACTACCGGCGCGACAACGCTTGATGACGAAGCAGTTCTTTACGCCGCTAGGCACGTCCTGACCTCACGCCCACTGGATGAGGATGATGACCCGCGTCGCTGGCTCATGATCGCCACCGACCCCGCAGGTCGCCTCCTGGAAATCATCACCCTGATCTACGACGACGGCGGCGAGCTGATCATCCACGCCATGAAGGCCCGAACCCAGTACCTCAACGAGCTCTAACTCTTCCCCGGATGCACGTAAGCGCCCTGACGTCACGCTGATCGCACGAGGGGGCTTCCCGCTGCCCGGGTGGGTGCACATCAGAACGGTGACCCGTCCGGGTCCCACCCATCACCTTCGGACATCGCCTGTATTGCCCAAGCGCGGCGGTGATTCACCTGTGGGCACGGGCGTGCCGCAGTGACGCCGCCATGGGCATCAGTGGTGGTAATCCACCCGTCACACTCGGGCCGCTCGCACACCGGCCCGGGCGTTGGTGCAGCCTG
>JALYUK010000372.1 GCA_030853805.1 Actinomycetota bacterium
ACCGGCTTGCCATCCTCTGCAACAGCGGTGACGACAGCGACGCCGGTGGGATAGTGTCCGAGCGTCTCGCGAAAGAGCGCCGGATCAATGTCGTTGGACATGCAACCTCCTGCAGATGTAGCGGCGGCCGGCGGTGTTAGCGTCCGACGTTTGAATCAAATCAACATCCTCAAAAGATGTCAACCGTTACGATGGAATAGCCGTTTGATCGTGGTGTCTTGACAGGAGTAGAAGGCCAGAGCAGAATCGTAACCACCCGAAAGGTTCGGATGTTTAGGTTTTGCTTTGGAACGCAGTCAAAGACGAGGAACACACGCATGATCGATAACGACAAAGCCAAAATCATTGAGCTCATGAATCTCTATGCGTTCGCACTCGACGCGCACCAGTGGGACCTGTTCGACCGCATATTCACACACGATGTGGTTGCTGAGTTCGGACCAGCGGGAGCAGGCTGGAAAGGCCTGGACGTTTTCAAAGCGTCCTTCGCGGAGTTCCACGACCGGCTCGACAGCCACCAGCACACGATGATGGGCCACTTGGTCGACGTCGACGGCGACGCGGCTCACGCGTTCAGCTACGGCAACTGGCTTCTGGTGCGCGAGGCGGCTGACGGCGGCCCGACGTGGACCGGCACCGGCTGGTATGACGACGAATTAGTGCGCACCGAGCAGGGGTGGCGGATCCAGCACCGGGTCTGCCGTCTACAGGGGTGGACCGGCAACCCGAACGTGCCCGAGCAGCACAACGAGCACAACCCTGACATGAACGTGAAGGTCCTGCATACCTTCGCCGAAGCCGGAGATATTGGATTCCTCACCGCCATCAAGAGCAAATAGCCCGGGTTAGAGACGACAGCCAAATGAGTGCGCCGCGCACGGATGACACAGCTGATCTCGTCGACTTCCTCATCGTCGGTGCGGGCCCGGTAGGGCTCGTTACCGCCATCCTGCTCGGGCGCGAAGGATGGCGTGTGACGGTCGTGGAGAAGTGGCCGGAGCGCTATCCCATGCCACGGGCCTGCACGATCGACCACGAGGCACTTCGTATCCTGCAAGGCGTGGGCGTCATGGGCGAGTACTCGGATCTTTTTGCACCGGCCCGTGGAGAACGCGGTGGCTACCAGATCCGCAACGGAGAAGGGGTGCTGCTCCGGGCGATCAACTGGAACCGGCCCGCAGAGTCTGGCTGGGCGAATACCAACGGGTTCTACCAGCCGGACCTCGAGGCGGTGCTCGAGTCGATGGCGCGCGCCATCGACTTGGTGGAGCTGCGTCGCGGGTGGTCCGCCGATGCGATCGATCAGAACGATCAGAGGGTGACCCTGGGCGTGTCCGATACGACCGGGCAGTCAGGACACGAGCGTTTACGGGGTCGCTGGCTCATCGGGGCCGACGGCGCCAACAGCGTCGTGCGCACGCTGGCCGGCATCGAGCGCGTCGACAGCGGATTCGAGGCGGACTGGCTTGTCATCGATTACAAACCATTGGATGACCGGCAGTGGGATGCCTTCGTCACCCAATACTGCGATCCGGCCCAGCCCGCCACTGCGGTGAACAGCGGACCCGGCCGGCGGCGCTTTGAATTCATGCGACGTGCCGATGCCACAGCGGACGAGCTCAAACGACCGGAGACCGCGTGGAGGCTGATGAAACCATGGGGTATCACACCCCAGACTGCCCAGCTTGAGCGTCATGCCGTCTATACGTTCCGCGGCCGTTGGGCCCGGCAGTGGCGCCGGGGGCGCATCTTCCTCGCCGGGGACTCCGCCCACCTGATGCCGCCCTTTCTTGGGCAGGGACTCTGCTCGGGTCTTCGCGATGCCAGCGCATTGGCGTGGCGGTTGTCCCTGGTCGAGTCCGGTCTCGCCAGCGAGTCGGTTTTGGACTCCTATGGCACGGAGCGTGGCGCCCACGTGCAGGAGATCATCGCGGAAGCCGTCGCAATTGGGGAAATGGTCTGTGAACTCGATCCGCAGAAGGCAGCGGACCGGGACGCGCGGATGAGCGCCGAACTGAACTCGCCGGAGGAAGTCACCGTCGAGCCGCCCCAGCCCAGACTCGGTCGGCCCTCGATCACAGAAGAGTTGGACGACAGTGCCGGCAGACTGTCCGTCCAGGCCCGGGTCGAAGTCGACGGCGTCGTCGGCCTGTTCGATGAC
>JALYUK010000374.1 GCA_030853805.1 Actinomycetota bacterium
CACGCGTCGACGGTGCCCAGATCGCACGTGTCGTTGGGGAAACGGCATCCGGCGCACGATCAGCACCGTCGTGGTCGTCGATCGAACCGGCCTACCGATCGTCGTAACGGGATCCCTAACCGGTGAACTGATCGGGTTGCCGGTGTACGCCTGTGGCGCTAGTTCAGCTATGGCCGGAGTGGGATTGGTTCTGGAACCTGTTGTGGCTCCGCCAGCGGTTCCACACGGTGGCTGCGGTGAGGGATGTCACGAGCAGGACCATGCTTCCGACCAGGTCCAGGATGTAGTGTGCGCCGGTGGTGATCACGACCATGATCATCACTAGTGGGAACGACCACACGAGCGGTGCTAGCCGCCGGTGGGTACCTCGCAGGGAGCACCACGCGGCGTAGGCGCCTAACGCGGACCACCCGAGGTGCAGGCTGGGCATTGCCGAGAGCTGGCCATGGCCACTGACCAGGGCGTGCGACCCGCGGATATCGAGGATGTCGTACTTGGCCACGACATCGATGATCCCGGGCAGGGCAAACCTGGGTGGGGACACGGGCACGAACCAGAACACCAGCAGCGCCAAGGCTGCCATCACCGCTAATGTGGACCTGATCTTGGGGTACAGGTCGGGTCGGCGCACCAGCACCCACAGCAACACGCCCGCCACCGGCAGATAGTACAGACGGTAATACAGCGCGGCTGCCAGCATCAGCGCTGGGTGACCGGCCAGCCAGTGATTGGCGACCACCTCACAGTTCAGGTGCAGGAAGCGCTCCACGGACTGCACTACCCGCGCGTTGGCTGTCGCGGAGGCCACGTTGGTGCCTGCCTGGTCGTGTAACCACGAAAACAGCACAAGGCCCAAGACCAGTGCGACGAGGTTGATCACGATTCGTCGCGACGAGGGCTGGGTTCGCAGTAGGGACCAGCGCCGCTGCGTTGACGTGCGGCGCAACGTCATGCCACGGCCTGGGGGCTTTGGTGCTGGAACCGGCCAGTGACGTGTGCCAAGCGATGCCGCGGACCCACGGGTTACCTCCCCGCGCTTGTTCTACCGGGTGGGATGGCTCCGCTTTCGGCGGTGAGGCTCACCACGATGAGGTCGACCGCGGCGTGCACATCGTGTGGTGTCAACCAGTCAACGGTACTGAGGGCGTGCAACGCCAGACCGTCGGCCACAGCAAGAGCAGCGTGAGCCGCCAGCGTGGCCCGCCCCGGGTCACCTGGTCCGGTCGCCGCGAAAGCCATCCGCAACGCGCCGTGCAGGTCGCCCAATACCTCGCGCTGGGTTGCGGCCAGGGTCGGCTCGTGCATCGCCCTGACCGCAAAAGCCAGCTGGACTCGGCCCTCCCGCCGGCGACGCTGGTCCAGCGGGAGGATTTCTTCCAAAACCGCCACGGTGTTGTGGTGCGCGTCATGGCCGAACTGGAGCGCCTCCAACCGGGCGCGCACCTGCCGCACGACGTCGGTGAAAGCGCCGGCAAGCATGGCGTCCTTGGTTGGGAAGTGATGCTGGACGGTCCCGATCGAGACGCCGGCAACGGCGGCGACTTCCCGGACCGTGGCATGCTCCAGGCCCTGCTCGGCGATGATCGCCAAGATTGCCTCGGTGATCCGCGCGGCAGTGGGCGAGGGTGTTGACAGCGGCGCCATACCGAGGATCATACAATCGTATGAAAACATACAAGCGTATGAGAAGGCTGCGGGGTTCGATCACCGCGACCCTGCTGGCCGTCGGTATCGCCTGGGCGCCGCTGGTGCTGCTACCCGGATCGGGGGTGCTCGCGCCCCTGGTCCAAAGCGGCGTTTACCTTGGGCTTTTGGCACTCACGGCCCGCAACCCTGGCCTGAAAGTCCTAGGTGTCTGCACCCTGCAACGGTGGACGATCAACCCGGTGATGCGTGCCTTCCTGGCGATTGGCATCAACCCGCTGGGCCTGGCCATCTTGGAGACCCGTGGGCGTGTTTCGGGTGTGCCACGTTGCACACCTGTCGGCAACGGAAAAATGGGCTCAGATTTTTGGATCATCGCCGAGCACGGCATGCGAGCTAACTACGTGCGCAACATTGCCACCGATCCACTGGTCCGCATCCGACTGCGCCAGGGGCTGAGCTACCGCTGGGTCCACGGCATAGCAACACTACGGCCCGACGACGACCCGATAGCTCGCCAGCGTCACATCATCCGCTGGCACCCGCTACGGGCCTTCAACGCCATGAACGTGCGCATCCTGGGAGCAGACCTCCTCACAGTCCACATCACGATCTGCGACAAGGACTTCAGACCTGCCAGCACCGGCTACCCGCAGCACGAAGCGAAACCGCCCAAGAGCGAGCTGACGACAACTACGAGCGGGATGCACTAGCTGATCGATGACCGGAACGGCGTTCCTGGGACAAATTTTGACGCTTGGAGGGTCAAGGTCTGCAATGGGCGCATGAGTAATCCTTCTGGTGTCACTCAGGACGGGGACCTCCCGGTGGCGTGCACGCTCCAAGCGAATGATGGGCCGGCGCGGCTGCGGCGATGGCAGCGCCTGCATCAGATTGCAGATCCCACCGTTCAACTCATCGACGGGCAACTCGAGGTGCGCTACCAATCTGGGCCAGATGTGCTGGCCGAGCTGCGGGACTTGGTTGACGAAGAACGGGTGTGCTGCGCGTCTGTCAGCTGGGTTGTCAGCGAGGAAAGTGGGCATCCGATCTTGCGCGTGACCGCCCCATCGGGCACACCTCGTGCGGTCGAGCCAATCGCGGCGATGTTCATGGACACGGAGCGAGACCCAACCGCGCACGAAGCATAGGGACGCCTCCGTTTCACGGTCGTTAATTGGGGCGTGTGCGGTGAAGAGCGTCTTGGGACCGAGTCAGATCCGCAAGTCTGTGCCACCCCAATTGGTCGAACGGTGCACGAGCCGCCTTGAGCATTCCCATCGCATTGACAAATGCTGCCTCGGCCAATGCGGCTTCAACTTCGTCGATATATCCGCCGCGGCACGCATTGGCGAACTCGTGCTCATCCTGGACAACCAGCGAACCGTCGGCGTACCGAACCACATCAAGCTCCAGGTCAGAGAAAGGCCATCCATCGTCCAACTCGATGGGCGGATGAGACACGTCGATCTCGATCCGTCGGCAGGCTGGGTCATGCACCACCACGTCACCAGCGGTGAGCCCGGTGCAACAAGCACGAGTACGTCGAACGGGAGCACGCCATGGTCATGCGGCGCAGTCCAACCTGACTCTCGCGGTAAGAACAGCCAATGCCCGAAGGCATCCCTCTCGGTAGACAAGAACTCATACGTGTGAGGCCCTTGCGGACGCTTGATCTTTCGCAGAACACCAGCCACATCGCCCATCGTGTCCGAAGAGCCCCCGGCTGTCGTGGATGGGCGAGCCGCATGGCGGTCCCAACCGAGGATCCCCATCTGACATGAGCTGACCGTTCGATCCCATCTTGGTGGCACTTACGTCCGGTGTACCGACTGTTCGGTAGCCGCCGCCGAAGGTCACTGGCAAGTCTCGCGGCCTTGATCCACCTGGACGTCGTGGGCGTGCAGGATGTCGTGTAGCCGTGCGACTCCGTCGTCATGTGTCCATTGCTCCGCGTTGAGTCCGGCTGATCGGGCACCTGCGATGTTCTTGGGCTGGTCGTCGAGGAACAGCAGTTGGTCCGGTACGAGGCCCCGGTCGGTGACGATGTGTCTGAAGAAGGCTGTCGAGGGCTTCGCGACGCCGATGTCACCGAGAAGTACGCCCCGTCGAGGATCTAGGCGTACGCAGTTTTCTGACGCATGCACGCGGCCCGATAGGAGTCCTGATTGGTGGCGAGGTAACACGCAGTTCCCCCCGCTCGCACCAGGGACACGACCTCCAGACGTGGCCCTAACAGGTCGAACGTGGACCACACGGAAAGGATGTCGTCGACGTGATCGTCCAGGCCGAATAGGTGAGCCGTTGCGCGGATTCGATCCTCGTTGATTGCAGCGCCGATCAACCGCGTCAGGGAATTGCGTGACGACCTGGACCCCAGGTCCCAGGAGCGGTCAGGGGTGTGTTGAAGGATGCCGTCGGCATCCCAGAGGACGGCTCTCACAGACACGGTGGAGATTGTGTGTCTCCCGGGCGGGTAGTTCGGGAATCGGTTCCGCCCGAGCCGAGGTCGAGCGATGCGACCTCGGTGCGATCAGCAGCACCGCATCCGCCCATCATCGAAGGATGGAGTTCATCAGTCGCCCGTCCGCCCCGTTTCAGGATCGGTAATCGAAACGCCATCGTGGAGTCCGTCCCGTATGGGACACCGTGTGGGACCAGTCCTAGCGAACTGAGCGCCGAGCACCCATTTGTTGCTGGCCGTCGCCGATTACGGTTCATAGGCCGACGCGATCACGGGTGAGTTCCTGTGCGGCTGGGTGGGTCAACGCAGCAGTGAGGCGTTTTTCACGTTTACGCGGAGCCGTAAGAAGCCCCGGCCGTGCCGTGAGGACGGCCGGGGCTTGGCAGGGCTCGGGTTACTGGCCGGGGCGCAGCAACGTAATGGAGTTGATCGGGCTCAGGTTCAGGTTGACGAAGGTGAAGGCGTTCATGGTGGAGCGGCGGTGGGTGCCGTTGTAGCCGTAGTTGAACGCCATTCGGGCGTGACCGTATTGGTTGTTGAATACGT
>JALYUK010000394.1 GCA_030853805.1 Actinomycetota bacterium
CGGCCAGGCCGAGCAGCTCGCAGAGGCCCTCTCCCGGCTGCTGGCAGCCGGACGTGATGCCGCCACGCCGGTCGCACTCACTTCGCAGGGCACCTCCATCGAGCAGGTCACCCACACGGTGCTGCTCGGCGAGGCCAGCGACGCGGTGCGGGCCGACACGATGCACTCTCCGACGCTCGCCGTGGTCGGATCTACTGTTTCGTTGCGCGAGGACCTGTCGTGGTGGGAGACCAAGCCACTCTTCGGTTGGAATGTCCTGGTGCCTCGGACCAAGGAGCAGGCCGGCACGATGACGGCCCGCCTGGAATCCTTCGGTGCCTGCAGCGACGTGGTGCCGACGATCAGCGTGGAGCCGCCCCGCACGCCCCAGCAGATGGAGCGCGCGATCAAGGGCCTGGTCACCGGGCGCTACGAGTGGGTCGGTTTCACTTCGGCCAACGCAGTCCGTGCGGTGCGTGAGAAGTTCGTCGAATTCGGTCTCGACGCACGGGCGTTCGCGGGTTTGAAGATTGCCGCAGTAGGTGGCGTGACGGCCGATTCACTGCGCGAGTGGGGCCTGGAGCCCGACCTCGTACCGACCGGTGAACAGTCTGCCAAGGGGCTGCTCGCCGAGTGGCCCGAATACGACGACATCCTCGATCCGATCAACCGGGTCTTCCTGCCCCGCGCCGACATTGCCACCGACACGTTGTGCGCAGGTCTGCAGGAGATGGGTTGGGAGGTGGACGACGTCACTGCCTACCGGACCGTGCGCGCCGCGCCGCCGGCTCCCGAGGTGCGTGAGGCAATCAAGGCGGGGCGGTTCGACGCCGTGCTCTTCACCTCCAGTTCCACTGTGCGCAACCTCGTCGGAATCGCCGGCAAGCCGCACGCCTCCACCGTGGTCGCGTGTATCGGGCCGGCAACTGCGAAGACGGCAGAGGAGCACGGACTGCGCGTCGACGTGCTGGCCCCTGAACCGTCGGCAACCGCACTGGTCGAGGCGCTCGCGGACTATGGTCGCGGCCTCGCGCTGTCGGCCAGCCAGGCGGGCGAAGACGTGCGGCGGCCCAGCGAACGGCGGTCTGCGGCTCGTCGTAAGGCGAAAGCCTGATGGAGCCGCTCATGCAGCGCCCACGTCGGTTACGGCAGAATCGCGCTGTCCGCCGGCTGGTGGCTGAGAACCGGTTGCACGCGGCGGATCTGGTGCTGCCCCTCTTCGTGAAGGAGGGCCTCACCGAGGCGGTCGCGCTCACGTCGATGCCGGGCGTCATGCAGCACAGCCTGGACTCGTTGGTCGTGGCTGCGCTCGATGCCGTGCGGGCCGGAGTGGGCGGCGTGATGCTCTTCGGCGTCCCCAGCGTCCGGGATGAGACCGGCACGGGTGCAACGGATCCGGACGGCATCCTGAATGTCGCGCTGCGCAGGTTGCGCGATGAACTGGGCGACGAGACGGTGCTGATGGCCGATCTGTGCCTGGACGAGTTCACCTCGCACGGGCACTGCGGTGTGCTCGACGACCAGGGCCGGGTGGACAACGACGCGACGCTGCTGCGATATGCACAGATGGCGGTTGAGCAGGCGCGAGCGGGGGCTCACGTCGTGGGCCTGTCGGGCATGATGGACGGCCAGGTCGGCGTATGTCGGGCGGCTCTGGACGACGCGGGATACCCCGACACGGTGATCCTCGCGTACGCCGCCAAATACGCCTCGGCCGCGTACGGGCCGTTCCGCGAGGCAGTGGAGTCGACGTTGGACGGCGACCGCCGCACCTACCAGCAGGACCCGGCCAACTTCGCGGAGTCGATGCGTGAGGTCACGCTCGACCTGGCCGAGGGCGCCGATATCGTGATGGTCAAGCCTGCGCTGCTCTATCTGGACGTGCTGAAAGCTGTCGCCGAGCGGGTCGATATACCGGTTGCGGCGTATCAGGTGAGCGGCGAGATGGCGATGATCGAGGCGGCCGGCGCCAGCGGCTGGATTGATCGAGAGGCCATGATTTTGGAGTCTCTCACCTGTATCAAGCGGGCAGGTGCCGGCATAATTTTGACGTATTACGCCGTCGAGGTGGCGGCGCAGCTTGCGGGCGAGTTTCGCCGATCCTGAGGTCAGGGGTAGTGTCCCGCCATCGTGGATGGGAAAATTATGCACACCGAAGACCCGTGGCTGACGGAGGCCGAGCAGCACGCATGGCGTTCTTACCTGCGTGCGAGTCGCCACCTCGAAGTGCGGCTGGACAACGAACTACAGAGCGCGGGCCTGTCGTTCGCTGAGTACGAGTTGCTCTCCATGTTGTCCGAAGCGCCCGACGGCACCATGCGCATGAGCGCACTTGCCGAGCAGATCGTCCAGTCACGCAGCCGCGTCACCCACACCGCCAACAGGCTGGAGCGTCGCTCCTGGGTGACCCGCAGCAACGCACTGGAGGACCGGCGGGGTGTGCTGCTGGCGCTGACTCCCAGCGGCTGGGACACCGTGCGCCGTGCCTCGCGCGTGCATGTCAACGGGGTCCGCCAACACTTCATCGACCAGATCGATCAGGCTGATCTGGGTGTGCTGGGTCAGGCAATGGACGAGGTACGTCGCCACCTCACCGGTCAGGACACCGCGGTCAGCTGAGACACTTTGGGTATGTCTGCTGCTGCGTCCACGCGTCGTTCCGATGAGTTACTGGCGGCGGCGCGCAGCGTCATACCGGGTGGGGTCAATTCCCCGGTGCGGGCCTTCCGGTCCGTCGGGGGCACGCCGCGGTTCATGGCGTCGGGGAAGGGCCCATGGCTCACCGACGTCGACGGCAACCGGTACGTCGATCTGATCTGCTCCTGGGGTCCGATGATCCTCGGGCACACCCACCCGGACGTCGAGCGGGCAGTACGCGAGGCGGCGGCGAAGGGGTTCTCGTTCGGTACTCCGAGTGAGAACGAGGTGGCTCTGGCAGCCGAGATCGTCGACCGGGTCGCCCCGCTGGAGCAGGTTCGACTGGTCAGCTCCGGCACCGAGGCGACGATGAGCGCGTTGCGCCTGGCTCGCGGTGCCACCGGTCGCAGCAAGGTCGTGAAGTTCGCCGGTTGCTATCACGGTCACGTCGATGCTCTCCTGGCGGCGGCGGGCAGCGGATTGGCGACGTTCGCGCTGCCGGATTCGGCCGGCGTACCCGCCTCCAGCGCGCACGAGACGATTGTGCTGCCCTACAACGACGTCGCAGCGCTCGAGGCGGCGTTCGCCGAACATGGCGACCAGATCGCCTGCGTGATCACTGAAGCAGCGGCCGGAAATATGGGCGTCGTGCCACCGGCGCCCGGGTTCACCGCTGCGCTACGCCGGGTCACGAGTGCCCACGGGGCGTTGCTGATCAGTGATGAGGTGATGACCGGCTTCCGCTGCTCACGCGCCGGATGGTTCGGGCTGGAGGGTGAGCCTGAGGGGGGTGCACCGGATCTGTTCACCTTCGGCAAGGTCATGGGCGGCGGTTTCCCGGCGGCCGCCTTCGGTGGCTCGGCGCAGCTGATGTCGCACCTGGCTCCCGACGGGCCGGTCTACCAGGCGGGCACGCTGTCGGGGAATCCTGTGGCGTCTGCCGCGGGTCTGGCGACCCTGCAAGGGTGCACCGCCGAGGTCTATGCACGCATCGGCGAGGTGAGCGACACGCTCGTCGAGGGCGTCACGCAGGCGCTGACCACTGCCGGCGTGCCGCACGTCGTCGGTCGCGCGGGCTCGATGTTCAGCGTCTTTTTCCGCGACCGCCCGGTGCACGCCTACGACGACGCGCGCGATCAGGACACTGCCGCGTTCGGCCGGTTCTTCCACTCGATGCTCGACTCGGGTGTGCACCTGCCCCCGAGCGCCTTCGAATCATGGTTCGTCAGCGCCTCGCATGACGACGAGGCCGTCGAGACGATCCTCGCCGCGTTCCCCGCTGCGGCCCGGGCGGCTGCGCAAGCCTGAGTGCGGCGCGTGCACGTCGACCCGAGGGCGATGCAGGTCACACAGGCTCGGATGCGAAACTTGGACGTATGAGCAGCAGTGACCGCACCACCGTTCACCTGGTGCGACACGGGGAGGTCTACAACCCGGGCAAGGTCCTCTACGGACGGATGCCCGGATTCGAACTTTCGACGCTCGGCGTGCAGATGGCACACCTGAGCGCCGCCTATCTGCGGGACCACGACATCGTGCACCTCGTCTCGTCGCCGCTGGAGCGGGCGCAGCAGACGATCGAGCCGCTGGCCGAAGCCGCGCATCTTCCCGTCACGTTGGACGAGCGGGTCATCGAGGCCGACAACGACTTCGAGGGACTGACGGTGGGGTCCAACCCCAAGCAACTGCTGCACCCCAGGTTCTGGCCAAAACTGATCAACCCGACCAAGCCGTCATGGGGCGAGCCGTACACGCAGATCGCCGCCCGGATGCGAGCCGCCATCGACGACGCGCGCCGCGCCGCGCAGGGCCACGAGGCAGTCATCGTCTCCCATCAGTTGCCGGTGTGGATCGCCCGCCTCGACGCGCAGGGCCAACGACTCTGGCACTCACCGACCAAGCGTGAGTGCTCCCTCGCCTCGGTCACCAGCCTGACGTTCGACGGGGCCACTTTGCGGAACGTGACGTATGCGGAGCCGGCCGCTTCGCTGCTCGCGCAGGCCTCCGTGGTGCCGGGCGCATGAGGCGTCAACTGGCCGCAGCAGCGGCGTGCGCTGCCATCGCGCTGACCGGGTGCAGCAACGGCGGGGGCGGCAACGGTATCGGTGACGCAGCCAACAACGCGGGCGGTGGGTCCGCGAATGGTCCGGTGGTGCAGGTGCCACCGGCGAAACGGGGTAAGCCGCTCACGATCTCCGGCACGCTGCTGACCGGTCAGCCGTGGTCCACCTCCGACGTCCAGGGCAAGGTCGTCGTACTCAATGTATGGGGATCGTGGTGCGGGCCGTGCCAGGGCGAATTCGCGGGTTTGCAGAAGGTGTGGACGGGGCTGCAGGCTGCCGGCAAACCGGTGCAGCTGATCGGGCAGGATTACAAAGAAGACCCTGCGACGGCGCTGGCCACTGTCAAGCAGCGCGGCCTGACCTACCCGTCACTACGCGACGACAACGGTAAGACAGTCCTGAGCCTGGGCAGCAACTTCGTAGCGCCGCCGACCACCATCGTGTTGGACACCCGCCATCGCATCGCGGCGCGGGTCACCGGTCCGGTGGACGTTACGACTCTGAACGGCCTGATCTCCGACACGCTTGCCGGTAAGTGAGCCGCATCCGGTGACCGCGCTCTCCACCGATGTGACGCAGGTGGTCGCCAGCGGCAGCTTGCCGCTGGCGCTGGGTCTGGCTCTCGTCGCCGGCTTCGTATCTTTCGCGTCGCCGTGCGTGCTTCCGCTCGTACCTGGATTCCTGGCCTACGTGACCGGTCTGACGGACGAGCGGCGCCGTACGCGACTGATCTCTGGCGCTTTGCTCTTCGTGCTCGGGTTCGGTGTCGTCCTGGTGAGTGTGTCCGTCGCGATCTCCTGGGTGCACGAGTTGACCCTGGGGTATCAGGACGTCGTGACGCGGGTCGGCGGGGTCGTCGTCATTCTGTTGGCGCTGGTCTACCTCGGTCTCATCGGCCAGCGCGGGTTGTCGGTGCGGTGGCGGCCCACTGCCGGTCTGCTCGGAGCGCCGCTGCTCGGTGTCGTCTTCGGCCTCGGGATGAGCCCGTGTGTCGGACCGGTCTACGGCGCGATTCTCTTGAGTGCAACGTCGAGCGGGTCGACCGGCGGGCCGGCCACGCGTGGTTTGGTGCTGGCAATCGCGTACACGATCGGGCTCGGTATCCCGTTCGTACTGATCGCCGCAGGGTGGGCGAAAGCTGAGCGTGCCTCGCGGTGGGTCCGTGACCACCACCGGCCGATTCAGTTGATCGGTGGAGGGCTCATGCTGGTGGTCGGGATTCTGATGGTGACTGGAGAGTGGCAGCAGATGATCTTGTGGGTACAGAGCCGCGTAGCGGGATCCGGATTCGATCCGGTGATCTGATGAGTACTGCTATCACCCAGCCGAAGTTGGGCTTCTTCGGCACGCTGCGGTGGACCTGGCGTCAGCTCACCTCGATGCGCACGGCACTGTTCCTGCTGTTGCTGATCGCTGTCGCCGCGATCCCCGGCTCGATCATCCCGCAGACCGGTATCGACGCCCGGCGGGTTGCTCAGTACAAGCTGGACCACACGACCTTGGCGCCGGTTCTGGGCAAGCTGGGCTTCTTCAATGTCTTTGTCTCTCCCTGGTTCGCGGCCATCTACCTGCTGCTGCTGGTATCGCTGGTCGGTTGTGTCCTGCCACGGGTGCGCATCCATCTACGCAACGTGCGGGCACCAGTGCCGCGGACCCCGAAGAACCTGTCCCGGCTGCCCGCTTACGTGCAGCACCAGGTCGAAGAATCTCCTGACGTCGTGCTGGACCGGGTGCGGGAGGTCCTGCGGCGCAAGCGGTACCGGGTCCGGGAAGATCAAATGCCGGCAGGATCGCCGGTCGGTTCCTACTCTGTCGCCGCCGAGGCGGGCCGGATGCGCGAGACCGGCAACCTCATCTTCCACAGCTGCCTGATCGCAGTGGTGCTCGCTGTTGCCGCGGGGCACCTGTGGGGGTGGCGGGCTGACGTGATCGTGCCCGTGGGTGGAGGTTTCGCGAATGCCCAAGGCAGCTACGACACGGTCAATGCCGGGCCGCTGGTCGACACCAGCAAGTTCCTGCCGTGGAGGGTGGACTTGAACAGGCTCGACGTCACGTTCGAGGACCGGGTGCCGTCGACCTCGCCGCAGTACGGGCAGCCACGTAACTTCACGGCGTACACCACCGTGATGGACGGCAATAAGGCCCCGTTCAAGAAGACCATCTCGGTCAATGACTCGTTGTCGATCGGCGGCAGCAACGTCTATCTGCTCGGCAACGGGTACGCGCCCAAGGTGACGGTGCGTGGGCCGAAGGGCAACGTGTTGTATTCGCAGGCCACCCCCTTCCTCGCGCAGGACAACGACTACAAGTCCACCGGCGCGATCAAGGTGCTCACCTCCGGCTCGAACGGGTTCGGCTTCAACGGCTTCTTCCTGCCGACGGCAGCATTTTCGGATGCCTCCGGCCCGGTCTCGACCTTCCCC
>JALYUK010000401.1 GCA_030853805.1 Actinomycetota bacterium
GACGCGGTATCCGCGGAACAGGACGGCCCACGCGTCGAAGTCGTCCTCGCGTGGAGCACGAACAGAAAGAGATGTCTGAAGCATCCGGTCAGTATGAAGCCGTCAATGGCCGCCCGTTCGCCGATCCGCTATCGGACAGTTGTGCCGGACACACGCAGGATCAGCGCAGGTTTCGCCGCATGATCAGACGTGGCATTCCGCTGGCGACGGCGTCGGTGATGCCTACAACATGAAATCCGGCCCGTTCAAACATCGGTTTGGTTCCCACGAAGGCCATCGTCAGATCCATCCGGTCCGGTGGATCGACTGGATAGGCCTCGACGGCAGGCGCTCCGCGCGCGGCGGCGTAGGCCACCGCACCCTCGAGCAGTGGCGCGGTCACCCCTTGCCGGCGATGGCCGGAGCGGACGACCACGCACACGATGCTCCATACCGGTAGGTCGTCGATGGGTCGGATGAGACGTGAGTTTGCCAGGCGTGTGATGTCGGCGCGCGGACCAATGTTGCACCATCCGACCGGTTCGCCGTCCCGATAGGTCACGACACCTGGCGGATGGTCACTCTCGCACAGACGCCTCATTGCCTGTTCGCGGCTTCCGTCACCGAACTCTTCGATCTCCCTCGTGCGTAACCGGTGGGACAGGCACCAGCAGTGGTTGCTGCGTCGGTTGCGGTTGATGACGTCAGCGAAGTCCTCAAAGCGGTCCAGGGTGACCGGGTGCGTCTCCCACGTCATAGAACCACTTCATCACATTCGACCGACACCGGTAGCCGATCGCTGACCGGGACGGGAACGGGTCTGGTGTGAGCCTGCATAGCAATTGCTATATTTGTGTCATGGCGATGGATCTAGCAGAAGTAGCTCGTCACACCGACGAGGTCACAGCCCAGGCCCGTCTCGAGCTGGTGAGCGCGGTACGACGGGCCGCAGCGCAAGGCTTAACGCAGACCCAAATCGCTCAGGCAATCGGCCGGAGCCAGCCTGAGGTGTCGCGATTGCTGAGGTTCCACGGCACGTCACCGCTGGCGTACCGCCTACGTCGAAATGCCGAGAGAGTCCGGCAGTCGGTGGCCGAAGCCGGTGGCACCCGGGTGCGAGTTTTCGGATCGGTGGCCTCTGGTGAAGACAGACCTGATTCCGACGTGGACCTGCTGTTCGCGATGGGGCACCCATTGAGCCTGATGCAGCTGGGTCGCCTTGAGCAGCAACTGGCAGACCTGCTAGACGCACCGGTCGACCTGGTGCCCGAATCAGCGCTTCGGCCCGACCTTCGAGAGCGCGTTATGCGTGAGGCAGTGTCGTTGTGAGTCGATCGGCGCAGGAGTTACTGCGTGAGGCTCTTGTCCACCTGGAGCTGGCGAGCGAGTATGCCGCCGTCGATGGTCTGGACCAGCTCGTCGTCGACGCGATCTGCATGAGGCTGTCTGCCGGGATCGAAGTACTTGCCCGGCTCGAGCCCGACGTGCGGTCTCGCGTGTTCGAGGACGACTGGCAGATCATCTGGGGAATGCGTAACCGCATCGCTCACGGTTATTTGCTGGTGGACCCTGAGATCGTGCGCCAGACGATCAAGGTCGACCTGCCGGGCGTCGTTCGCCGGGTCAAGCGCGAGCTCACTGGCGGCTAACCATGGCGCTCGTGTCCCGGTCGCGGATCGGCATGCGAAACCCGCGAACGCCTCGGATGACCTGCTGATCGCTGATGTTTATGGTGGTCGATCATGCGTGTAGAGGAAGCGGTTGAGCCGCAGCCTGAATTGGTCAGCCGATTGCTGCGCCTGCTGCCTGCCTGGTTCGGCATCGAGTCCTCGACCGCCGAGTACATCGAGACGGCTCGCCGGTTGCCAGCCCTGATTGCTCGTGCAGAAGATGGATCCGCCGTAGGCGTCCTGCTCTACGAACGACACTTTCCCGAGTCCGCAGAGATCCACCTAATGGCAGTCGATCCGGCGTGGCATCGCCGTGGTGTGGGTCAGGCCATGGTTGCCGAGGTGGAGCGCATCGTCAGTGCCGACGGGGTGCAGCTGCTGACTGTCAAGACACTCGGCCCCTCTCGCCCAAATGAGGGATACCAGTCCACTCGCAGGTTCTACCAAGCCTGCGGCTTCCTGCGAGTGGAAGAAATGCTCGACCTGTGGCCGGGTAACCCCTGTCTGCTCATGGTCAAACCTCTCTAACCAGTCAGGACGCCTCCGTATGCCGATCGTCTACCGGGCCTGGACATCAGTGATCAGAACGAGCGTCGCGGGACGTCGTGCCTTGACCGCGTCCGCCTACCCCCCGCGAAGCGTCGACGGGGTGACCCGTTTGCTACCGAGCGAAGTAGTTGCTGCCTGCTGCGATGTCATGTTGTAATCCCGTAGGTTGGCTATGTAGCAGCCAGAACGGGGGACGGGATGAGCTGGGGAAAGTCCAAAAACGGGCGCGTCGAATCTAGTGATTTCCGTCGCTGGTTCCTAGGAACATCGGTAT
>JALYUK010000133.1 GCA_030853805.1 Actinomycetota bacterium
GCCGGCAAGCGTTTCGAGGGCCGGGAGAAGGAAGTTTCCGCGGCCTACCGCGCGTTGCAGAAGGCTCAGGTGCGTCACCGCATCGTTACCGACAAGGTGCGCATCGACGGTCGTGGGCTCGCGGACATCCGCGCGCTGTCGGCCGAGGTCGAGGTGCTCCCGCGGGTGCACGGCTCGGCGATCTTCGAGCGTGGCGAGACCCAGATCCTGGGCGTCACCACCCTCAACATGCTGCGGATGGAGCAGATGCTCGACACGCTGTCGCCGGTGTCGCGCAAGCGCTACATGCACAACTACAACTTCCCGCCCTACAGCACCGGTGAAACCGGTCGCGTGGGTTCGCCCAAGCGCCGCGAGGTCGGCCATGGTGCGCTCGCCGAGCGCGCCCTGATGCCGGTACTGCCGTCCCGCGAGGAGTTCCCCTACGCCATCCGTCAGGTGTCGGAGGCGCTGAGCTCCAACGGCTCCACCTCCATGGGTTCGGTCTGTGCATCCACCCTGTCGCTGCTGAATGCCGGTGTGCCGCTGCGCGCCCCGGTCGCCGGTATCGCCATGGGCCTGGTCACCGCTGAGGTCGACGGTAAGACGCAGTACGCCGCGTTGACCGACATCCTCGGCGCCGAAGACGCCTTCGGTGATATGGACTTCAAGGTCGCCGGTACCCGTGAATTCGTGACCGCGATCCAGCTGGACACCAAGCTCGACGGCATCCCCGCCGAGGTCCTCGCATCCGCGCTGACCCAGGCCCGCGACGCGCGCCTGTACATCCTGGACGTGATGCACGAGGCCATCGATGCACCGGATGAGATGAGCCCGTTCGCACCGCGCGTCATCTCGGTCAACGTGCCTGTCGACAAGATCGGTGAGGTCATCGGCCCGAAGGGCAAGATGATCAAGCAGATCCAGGAGGACACCGGCGCCGACATCTCGATCGAGGACGACGGCACCATCTACATCGGTGCTATCGACGGCGCCTCGGCCGAGGCGGCCCGCGCGGCGATCAATGCGATCGCCAACCCGCAGATGCCGGAGGTCGGCGAGCGTTTCCTGGGCACCGTGGTCAAGACCACGACGTTCGGCGCGTTCGTCTCCCTGCTGCCCGGCAAGGACGGCCTGCTGCACATCTCCGAAGTACGCAAGCTGGTCGGCGGCAAGCGGATCGACAACGTCGACGACGTCCTGAAGATCGGTCAGAAGGTGCAGGTCGAACTCAAGGAGGTCGACCCGCGCGGCAAGCTCTCGCTCGGTGTCGTCGAGGATGCTCCGGTATCCGTCGACGCCCCTGCAGCGCAGGTTGCTGAGGTCACGCCGGAAGCTCAGGAAGCTCCGGCAGCCCCGGTCGCCGACACCGCTCCGGTCGCTGAAGAACCGACCGCGGTTGCTGCTGAGGATTCCGACGGCGACAACGCTGAGGGCGACAGTGGTGAAGGTGACAAGAGCGAAGGCGAACGTCGCCCGCGCAACCGTCGTCGTGGTGGCCGCGGCCGCGGAAACAGTGGCGGCAACAATGGTGGCAACGGCGGTGGCGACTCGCAGTCGGCACCCACCGACGCCTGAGTAGTTTTCTCGCACCACCAGCGAGCCCGGTCCTCCTGCTGGAGGGCCGGGCTCGTTCGTCGCATAGCCCAGCGCTCGGGGAGGATGGCTGCATGGCGACCGGACTGATCGTGACCTGTGCGGTCGGCTTCGAGGACCTCCTGCGCGGTGACCTGCAGCAGGAACACGGTCTGCGCAGTCGACTGGTGGCGCCAGGGGAGATCCTGCTGGAGGACGTCACGGACCTGGGGTTCCTGGCCAGGACCACCGCGATCGATCGGGTGGCATTGCCGTGGGATGCCGACGCGTCCCCCGAGGTCGTCATCGCAGCGGTTCAGGAGCTGCCGGGCCTGGCGTTGGATACGCCCGTGCGGTTTCGGGTGCAGGCGTCACCAGACGCGCGGGCGGCTCTCATCGACCGGTACGAGCGCGCGGGGTGGGTCAACGCACCGGGTGACTGGCAGGTCAACCTCGATGTCGAGCTCGGCGCCGCGCAGCTGGGATCGCTGGCCTGGGCGGCGCGATTCGGCACGCTGCGGCGGCTACCTGCGGCGACTCCCGTCCCTGTGGTGGCGGGCCTGCTCCGGCTGGCCAAGTGCGCGCCGCAGGATGTGCTGCTCGACCCCTGCGCGGGTGTGGGCACGGTTCCGATCGTGGATGCGATCAGCCGCCGGGACGGGCGGGGGATCGCGGTCGAGCTGCAGGCGCATGCCGTCGAGCTGGCCGGGTCCAATATCGCGGATCGCGATCTGGCTGGCCGGATCGACCTGGTCCACGGTGATGCCACCAACCTGGAACTCACCGATCAGTCGGTCGACCGGGTCGTGACGGATCTGCCGTTCGGGAAGCGAATCGGCAGTAATGCGGACAACATCGAGCTGTACCCGAGGGTGTTGCGCGAGATCGAGCGGGTGCTGACCCCGAGCGGGCGGTGCGTCCTGCTGACTGATGACAAACGGGTGTTCAAAGACGCTCTCGCCCGTACCCGGGGACTGAAGATCGTGCGTGAAGTGGTGGTGCGGTACCACGGGGTCAATCCTTCCGCCTACGTCGTGACGCGTAGCCGCAAGCCGGCCCGTCCGCGTCGCTGACGCTCGCGTTTGCTAGGAAGAACCCATGCCCACCTCGCCCCCCACACCCGCCGGGCTCGTTCTCGGCCCGCTGCTGCGACACGTCGCCGAGACCACAGCCACGATCTGGGTGCAGACCGCAGCCGCCGGTCGTATCGAGGTGCGAGCAGAGGGTCGCAGCTGGTCGGCTGCGACCTTCCGTGCGCATGGCAACCACTACGCGATCGTGCTGGTCGATGGTCTGGAGCCCGGCTCGGTGCAGGACTACCAGGTCGTCCACGACGGCGTGGTCGTATGGCCCCTGGTGGACGACCCGTATCTGCCGTGCAGGATTGCGACCCAGGACCCCGCCGACCAGCCGCACTTCCTCTATGGTTCCTGCCGCACCTCGGTCGGGCATGACAAAGAAGGCACGGAGTCGCATGGGGTGGATGCGCTGCGGGCCTATGCGTTGGAGATGATGCGCAGCCCGAACCACTGGCCGGATTTCATCCTCTTCCTCGGCGACCAGCTCTACGCCGACGAAACGTCGCCCACGATGCGCGAATTCATCCAACAGCGACGTGGACTCGACGAGCCTCCGGGCGCCGAGGTCAAGGACTTCACTGAATACGCCGAGCTGTACCGTCTCGCGTGGTCCGATCCGGCCAACAGGTGGCTGCTCTCCACGCTCTCGACCGCCATGATCTTCGATGACCATGACGTGCGCGATGACTGGAACACCTCCGCGGCCTGGCACGAGGAGATCAACATGTTGCCGTGGTGGCGCGACCGGATCGTCGGTGCCCTCGGGTCCTACTGGATCTACCAGCACGCAGGCAACCTCCCGCCCGATGAGCTGGCAGAAGACGAGATCTGGCAACATATCGTCGCCCATGACGAGGACGACGACGAGCTGGACATCACAGTGGTGATCGACGCGTTCGCCGACCGCGTCGACAGGGACCCGCAGACCTACCGCTGGTCCTTCACCCGCTCTCTCGGTGACAGCGTGCTGGTCGTGGTGGACTCGCGCAACGCGCGCGTCCTCATCCCCGGCGCGCGCGCCATGCTCGATCCGCGCGAGAGCGCCTGGTTCGACGAGCAGTTGCACGGCGGTGTCACACACCTGTTCATCGGCACGTCGCTGCCGTTCCTGCTCCCTCCGGCGATCCACGACCTGGAGTCGATCAACGAGACGATGGCCGGGGGAGCGTGGGGGTCACGGATGGCGCGCGCCGGGGAGAAGGTGCGCGAGGCCGTGGATCTGGAGCACTGGGCCGCGTTCGAACGGTCGTTCGCGCACGTGCTCGAGCGAGTGGTGCAAGTGGCCCGCGGAGCGCACGGCGAGCCACCTGCGACCATCACGTTCCTGTCCGGAGATGTACACAACTCCTACATCACCCAGGTGCCAGCTGAGCGTTACGGCCTGCAGTCACAGATTGTGCAGCTGGTCTGCTCGCCCATCCGTAACCCCCTGCCGCGCGGGGTGCGCGTGCTGCAGGGCACGATGGCCGATGTCATGAAGAAGCCGATGCGCGGGCTTGCCAAGCGGTTGTCGCAGGTGGCAATGCCCGCCTACGACTGGGAGCTGACGCATGGTCCGTGGTTCGACAACAACATCGGCGGCGTCGAGGTGCTCGGTGACCGGTTGTTGCTGACCTGGGCGCGCGGTGAAGTGACCGGAAGTGACTACACCCATCCGACGCTTCACCGTGTCGCGACCGAACTGATTGGTTGAGTGCTGCTGTGCCAGAGGGACATACGATTCACCGACTTGCAGACACGCTGAGCGGCGCCTTCGCCGGCGAGGAGCCGATGGTGAGCAGTCCGCAGGGCCGGTTCGCACAGGGCGCCGCGTTGCTGGACGGCACGCTCTTCGAGTCGGCAGACGCCTGGGGCAAGCACCTGTTCGTCGATTTCGCCGCTGAACGGGTGCTGCATGTGCACCTGGGTCTGATCGGCAAGTTCAGCGTCATGCCGTACGACGACGGGTTGCCCGCGCCACGCGGCGCAGTCCGGTTGCGGCTGGCGACGTCCACGCACGTCGCGGACCTGCGCGGACCGATCACCTGCGCGCTGCGTACTCCGGAGGAGATCGCCGAGGTGATCGCCCGCACCGGCCCGGATCCGCTTCGCCCGGACGCCGAACCAGAACTTGCCTGGGCGCGGATCCACCGCAGTCGCAAGTCGATCGGTGCGTTGCTGATGGATCAGGACGTCGTCGCGGGCATCGGCAACCTCTACCGGTGCGAGTTGCTGTGGAGGCATCGGATCGATCCCTTCAAGCTCGGGAACAAGGTGCGCCGCTCGGCCTGGGATGCGATGTGGGAGGACCTGGTGCGGCTGATGAAGGTGGGCGTGATCACCGGCCGGATCGTGACCGACGACCAGCAACTTGAAAAGGCCGAAGCAGCGTTCGCGGCGGGCGGAACAGCGATCGTGCGACGACCGAAACATGCGGTCTACAAGCACACCGGCGACCCGTGTCCACGGTGCGGGACCGTCGTGCGCACGCAGGTCATGGCGGGCCGCAACCTCTTCTGGTGCCCCCGCTGCCAGCGCCACCGCGCGGCGTGACCCCACCCGATCTCACCCAGGTTGCGCCTGTGGACAACGGTTTCCGCGCACGGAACCGGTGCATCCTGGCGGGATGACCCCTGTCGTGCGTGCCTCCCGGTCAGCCGGCCGCGTTGTCCGCTGCGCACCTGCCGCGGCCTGCCGCGCACCAGTCGGTATGGACGGGGAGGAGAAGCGTGGCTGACGCCCCCGATCGGGAGGATGATCGGGCCGATCTCCTCCCGGCCCACACGTCGGAACACCCGTCGCTCATTGCGACGATGGCCGAGCTGGGGGGTGTTGCGCGGTATGCAGATCTGGCACGCCTCGGGCAGCGTGAAGTAGCTGCCGCCTGTCGCGACGGGGTCATCGTCCGCAACGGGCGCGGGCAGTACATCGACTCCGGACTGGGC
>JALYUK010000421.1 GCA_030853805.1 Actinomycetota bacterium
CGTCGGTGGCGGCCATCATGATGTACGGCGCGGGTACGGCGTCGGGGAACACTGTGCTGATCGTCGACTCCAGGAGCTGGAACGCTTCGTCGTCGATCGGTGAGATCGGGCTCGCGGCGCCTTCTTCCAGGACGTCGATGTGCACCTGATCGTCGTCGACCGCTCCGCGTACGTGTGCGAGCACATCGGCAACGCTGTCACCGACCATTACCCGGATGTTCACCCCGGCCCTGGCGGTGGCAGCAATGACGTTGATAGCAGGGGAGCCCGACAACGTGGTGATCGCAAACGTGGTGCGGGTCATCGCGGCGGTTTCCGGCCCTGCGGCCAGCAGAACCCGGGTCAGCGCCGCCTGCAGGCGCCCGGCGTTGGCGAGCAGCGGGCGCAACGGGAGCACCGCGTGCGGGGCCAGGCGGCGGAAAAGTTCGATGGTGGGCTCCGGAAGGCTCGCCGGTAGAGAGGAACGGTCCAGGCGGGTGATCGCTCTGGCCAGCCGCGCTGTCGGACCCATCCTCGACGGCGTTGAGGCATGCCCGCCGCGCCCCTCGACCCGTAGCTCGATCGAGGTGGTGCCTTTCTCGGTGACGCCGATGACGCCGATGGATGCGGCGACCCCAGGGAAGGCTTCACTCGCGATGGCGCCGCCCTCGTCCAGTACGAACCACGGCCGCACACCGCGTCGCGCGAGCTCTTCGACCGCCAGTCCTGCGGCGGTGCCCATCACCTCTTCGTCGCAACCGAAGGACAGCCACACATCCTGGGCCGGGGCGAACCCCCCGGCGAGTAGCTCTTCCACGGCCTCGCAGATACCGACCAGGGCGCCTTTGTCGTCCAGGGTGCCGCGTCCCCAGATCGCTTCGGTGCCGAGGTGTTCCACGACCGCGGCACCGAACGCGTCGTGCCGCCAGGTGCCCTCGACCGGCACGACGTCGAGGTGCGCCATCAACACGACCGGTCGCAGGGCTGCCGTTGCCGGTACCTGTGCTCGGCCGGACCAGTGGAAAAGGAGGCCGTGGGTAGAGATCCGGGTCAGCTCGAGGTGCTCGTGCAACAGCGGGAACAGCCGTGCCAGTTCGGTGCGGAACAGGTCGAACGCAGCGGAGTCGACGCGGTCGGGGTCCCGGTTGCTGACCGTCGCAATCCTGACGAGCGTCTGGAGCTTGTCAACGGCGCGAGGGTGCACGGACATGGGGGCACTCTAACTATCGGTGCGGCCCTCGGCAGCGGTTCAGCCGTGCCGCAGTACCGCAGTGGGGCGCCCGCCCTCGACGATCAGGACAGCGGCGCGCTCAGCTCCAGATGCACTCCGTCAGGGTCGCTGAACGACAGAATTGCCATTCCGGCGTCGGTGAGGTCGGTGACCTCTCCGTGCGGGATACCGGCGTCCTGGAGTTTCTGGTGGGCATCGACGAGGTCCGCGCGGGAGGCCACCTGGAAACTGACATGGTCCAGGCCGGTGTGATCGGCATCGAATCGCTGATCGCCCGGCGCGACCGGGCGTAGCCCGAACAACGCTCCCGAGGGGGTCTGGTAGACGGTGCCGCCGTAGAACTGTTCCGGGGACTCCCGAACACCGGGTTCATCAACCGTTGCGGAGTTGTCGATCGCTGCGGGCCAACCGAAGACCTGGTCGTAGAACGCCTTCGAGCGGGCGATGTCGGTGACGGTCAGTCGCACATGGGAGAAACCTGAGCTGGTGATAAAAGCCATGACACTGTTCTACCGCACATCCGGTGGGCTGCAGGGTGGCGATGGCAGCGGTCACGGTGGCCCGACCTGGCAGCGGCGTGGCTTCGGCCCGACCCACAACGACTGTTCCGTTGTTCCGCAACTCCCGGCTCGTTACGATGACGGGCGGATCGCGGCAGCGCACAGCGCGATTCCCGAGGTCACTAGTACGAAGCAGGGAGACAATGAGCGGGCACTCCAAATGGGCCACCACCAAGCACAAGAAGGCCGTGGTCGATGGTAGACGCGCCAAACTGTTCGCGAAGTTGATCAAGAACATCGAGGTGGCGGCGCGCTCCGGTGGGGGAGACCTCTCGGGCAACCCGACGTTGTACGACGCGGTACAGAAGGCCAAGAAGTCCTCGGTGCCCAATGACAACATCGACCGTGCGGTCAAGCGTGGTTCCGGCGCAGAAGCCGGAGCAACGGAGTACCTCGCGTTGATGTACGAGGGATACGCGCCGGGTGGCGTCGCCATGCTGATCGAATGCCTGACCGATAACAAGAACCGGGCCGTCGCCGAGGTCCGCACTGCGCTGCAACGCAATGGCGGGACGATGGCCGAGAGCGGATCGGTGGCCTTCCAGTTCCAGCGCAAGGGTCTGGTGACCGTCCCGAAGGCGGACAAGACCGAGGACGACATCCTCGAGGTCGTCCTCGACGCCGGTGCGGAGGAGATCAACGATCACGGCGACTTCTTCGAGATTGTCTCGGAGGCATCCGACTTCGTCGCCGTTCGCGAGGCGGTGCAGGCTGCCGGCATCGACTACGACTCGGCAGAATCGTCCTGGGTGCCGACGGTGCAGGTGCCACTGGATGCCGACGGCGCGCGCCGGATGTTTCGGATGATCGACGCGCTGGAGGACAGCGACGATGTGCAGAATGTTTTCGCCAACGGGGATGTCAGCGACGAGGTTCTGGCAGAGCTGAACGAGGACGACGACTGACCGGACTCGCCGACCCGCCTGCGCGCCGCGTGTGACGTGGGCGGGTACGTTCGAGGTCACCGAACACGTGTTCGGTGACCTGAGATGTCCTATCGGAGGCTGAAGTGCGCGTGCTCGGTGTCGATCCCGGTCTGACCCGGTGCGGTCTGGGCGTGGTCGAGGGTGGTATCGGCATCCCGCTGCGGATGATTGCGGTCGGGGTCGTGCGTACTCCGGTGGCCGACGATCCTGCTGAGCGGCTGCTGATGCTGCAGACCGAGATCGATGAGTGGCTGCAGATCCACAAGCCGGACGCGGTCGCGGTCGAGCAGGTGTTCGCCAAGGCCAACATCAAGGGGATCATGGGCACCGCGCAGGCGTCCGCGGTGCCGATGCTGGCTGCCGCCCGGTTGGGTCTGCCGCTGGCGATGCATACCCCGTCGGAGGTCAAAGCCGCCGTCACCGGCAATGGTCGGGCGGACAAGGCCCAGGTCACGGCAATGGTCACCCGCATTCTGCGCCTGCAGGTGGCCCCCAAGCCTGCGGACGCAGCCGACGCGCTGGCGCTGGCTATCTGTCACGTCTGGCGCGGAGGTGCCCAGGACCGCATTGCCACGGCGTTGGCGCGGCAGACTGCTGCGCGAGCTGGAAGGGCGCCACGATGATCGCCAGCCTGCGCGGCACGGTCGTGATGACCGGTCTCGGCACGCTGGTCATCGAGGTCGGTGGAGTCGGTATGTCCGTGCTGACCACCCCGTCCACAGCGGCTTCGGTGCGGATCGGCGACACCGCCACCCTGGCCACCACCCTGGTGGTCCGTGAGGACTCCCTGACGCTGTTCGGATTCGCCTCCACGGGCGAGCGTGACCTGTTCGAGCTGGTACAGACCGTCAGCGGGGTGGGGCCCCGGCTGGCGCTGGCGATGCTGGCCATCCACGCTCCCGAGGTGTTGCGTCGGGCCATCGGCCTGGGCGAGCTGGCGACGCTGGTGAAGGTGCCGGGGATCGGCAAGAAGGGCGCTGAGCGGATCGTCCTGGAGCTGAAGGACAAGGTCGGGCCCGTCTCCGCCACCGGGGTGGCCGATACGTTGGCGACGTTGCCCGTCGAAGACGGCCAGCACCAGGTCGTTGAGGCCCTGATCGGTCTCGGGTGGTCCAGCAGGCAGGCTCAGGATGCCTTCGCCAAGGTCAGCGACAGCGAGTCCGAAGAGGCCGATGTGTCGGTCCTGCTGCGGGCGGCATTACGCGAGCTCGGCCGATGAATCAGCCCGAGGACCTGGCGGACGGCGACCAGTCGTACGGCGACCAGTCGTTCGACGCGACCGCTCGGATCGTAGATCCGGGTAGTCGAAGCGGCGATGACGACGACCGCCGACTCGATGCGGCGCTGCGACCGCGCAAGTTGTCGGAGTTCCCGGGCCAGCCGCGAGTACGCGATCAGCTGGCTCTGCTGCTGGAGGCAGCTCGGCGACGTAATGCTCCACCGGATCACGTGTTGCTGTCCGGGCCACCCGGGTTGGGTAAGACGTCGCTGGCAATGATCATCGCCGCTGAGTTGGAGCAGCCGATCCGCATCACCAGCGGGCCGGCCATCCAACATGCCGGCGACCTGGCGGCGGTACTTTCCTCCCTCGCGGAGGGTGAGGTGCTCTTCCTGGACGAGATCCACCGGATGGCGCGCCCGGCGGAGGAGATGTTGTACCTCGCAATGGAGGACTTCCGCGTCGACATCATCGTCGGCAAAGGCCCGGGCGCTACTGCGATCCCGCTGGAGTTGCCGCCGTTCACGGTCGTGGGTGCCACGACCCGGGCAGGGTTGTTGCCGGCGCCGCTGCGGGACCGCTTCGGTTTCACCGGTCACCTGGACTTCTACTCCAGCGTGGACCTGGCGTTGATCCTTACCCGCAACGCGAGCCTGTTGGGGGTCGACAGCACGCCTGCAGGAATCGACGAGCTGGCCGGTCGCGCACGAGGCACCCCCCGCGTTGCGAACCGGCTGCTGCGCCGCGTCCGCGACTACGCGCAGGTGCACGGCAACGGCATCGTGGATCTGCCGTCAGCGCGAGCAGCTCTTGAGTTGTTCGATGTGGATGACCGCGGGCTGGATCGCCTGGACCGCGCCGTGTTGGACGCTCTGTGTCGTCGCTTCGGCGGCGGACCGGTGGGTCTGTCGACTCTCGCGGTCGCGGTCGGCGAGGAAGCAGACACCGTTGAGACGGTCGCTGAGCCGTACCTGGTCCGCGAGGGCTACCTCGTGCGCACGCCACGTGGGCGCGCCGCATCACCGCTGGCGTGGTCCCACCTGGGCCTCACCCCACCCACGCCGATCACAGATGGCGCCCAGCTGCCTTTCACCGACGTCGACGGCCGGTTCGGAGGGGGACCCCCGAATGCCGATTGATACCTGTCGACCATGCGCCACTCAGTTAACCGGTGGTTGGGCCTAAGGCGATGCTGACCTAGACTCAGCGGCTGGTAAGCCAGGGCGGTCACCTTCAAAGTCCGCTCCATATTTCAGATGCACCACCGAGTAAGAGCCGTTGCGGCTCCGCGCTACTGCGAGATTTCAAAGGACGTTCTGCTTCATGCCCGTTTTCGTGACAGCCAACTCCGGCAACTCCGGGTCCGGTAGCAGTACGTATGTGCTGATCGGCCTGGTGATTCTGATGGGCGCGCTGCTGTTCATCTCCAACCGTCGTAAGCGACGAGCGGCCAGTCAGCAGCAGGAAAGCCTCAAGGTCGGATCGCAGGTCAGCACGACCTCCGGCATGCTCGGCACCCTGGTCGAGATCGACGACAGAATCGCCACCGTCGAGGTGAGCCCTGGTGTCCGGATGCAGTTCATCCGCCGTGCGGTCGTACCCCGTGCAACGTTGCTGCCCGAGGATGCCGCGCAGAGCGGGAACACTGCCGTTGTAGCGGATGCGGACAGCGGAGCCCGCGACCCGTACGAGTTGGACACGGACGAATTCCGTGAACGCGGCGACGACCGCACGGGGGCCTGAGCACCGGTGGCAACCCGCACGCGACGCGCACCCGGCGGTCGACCGACCCGCACACTCATCATTCTCGCCGCGTTCATCATCGCGATGTTCGGCGCGATCGGCGCGAGTGTGTCGCTGGGTAACCCCAGCGGTCAGTGGACCCCGAAACTCGGTCTTGACCTTGAGGGTGGCCGGCAGATCGTGCTGCAGCCTTCGGTCGGCAAGGGTCAGAAAGTAACGTCGGGTCAGGTCAATCAGGCCGTCGACATCATCCGGCAGCGGGTCAACGGAAATGGGGTGACCGAGGCGCAGGTCAGCACCCTGGGTGCGGACAGCATCGAAGTCTCCCTACCGGGCAACCCCAGCCAGCAGACGCTGAGCGCACTTGCGCAGTCCTCACAGCTGTTCTTCCGTGCCGCCATCACGAGTGCGACCGATGTACCGCCGACGTTCACTCTGCCGACGCCCTATGTCGCGCCGGCGACGCCGAAGCCCACGCCGTCCCCGTCGGCATCCGCGTCGCCCAGCTCCCCGTCGGTGCAGCCGTCGGTGTCCAAACCGTCGCCGTCGTCATCCAAACCCTCGCCCGCGAAGTCTTCCGGCACCACCGCGAACGACGTATTGCCGCAGGCGTTCCGTGCGGCAACCAGTACTCCCGCGCCCTCCAGTTCGAGCCCGTCCAGTCCCACGGCTTCGTCCAGCAGTCCCGCGCCCTCCAGCTCGACGCCCGCGACGCCGAAGAGCACCGGCACCACCGGCACCTTGGGCGCCAGCTCGACGCAGTGGGAGACCCGTCCCGTCGGTGATATCTGGATCATCAACGGGTTGGCGACCAAGGGGGAGACCTACAGCCAGCTGCTGCAGAACTACTCCTGCTCCAACAACGATCCGCGCCTCGGCCCGACAGCCGCCAAGTGGCAGCAGATCTCATCCGAGGTGCCCAAGGGCGAGCCGACCGTGGCCTGCGCAGACGCGAACACACCCGGTCAACCCGCGACCAAGTACCTGTTCGGACCCTCTGAGGTGACCGGTAGCCAGATCAGCGATGCCAGCTATGGTCCGGCCACCAACCAGCAGGGCGTCGCGACCGGCGGGTACGAGGTCAATCTGTCGTTCAAATCTGCGGGTGCCAAGAAGTTCGGCGAGGTCACCGGTCGGCTGAACGGCCTGAAAGGTGTGCAGAACCAGTTCGGCATCGTGGTCGACGGCAAGGCCATCTCGGTCCCGTCGAACACCAACGGTGCTATCACCGGTGGTAAGGCTCAGATCACCGGTAACTTCACTGAGGCAACCGCCAAAACACTGGCCAACCAGCTGAAGTTCGGTGCGCTGCCGTTCTCCTTCAAGGAGCTGACCTCCAGCCAGATCAGTCCGCAGCTGGGCTCCTCCCAACTTCGCGACGGCATCATCGCCGGCATCATCGGCCTGTTCCTGGTCGTCTTGTACTCCCTTGCCCAGTACCGCCTGCTCGGCCTGGTCACGATCGCCTCGCTGGTCATTGCCGGCACGATCACCTACGCCGCGGTGACACTGCTCGGATATACCAGCGGGCTGCGTCTGACGATGGCCGGCGTGACCGGACTGATCGTGGCCATCGGTATCACCGCGGACAGCTTCATCGTCTACTTCGAGCGGGTGAGAGATGAAGTCAGATCGGGTCGCCCGCTACGGGCCGGTGTGCAGACCGGATGGGATCGCGCCAAGCGGACCGTGCTGATCTCCGACACCGTCAACTTCCTGGCAGCTGCCGTCTTGTACCTGCTGTCCGAAGACAATGTGAAGGCCTTCGCGTTCACCCTCGGCCTCACCACCGTCATCGACGTCGCCGTGGTCTTCTTCTTCACCCACCCGGTGCTGACGCTGCTGTCACGCACGTCGTTCTTCGGCAACGGCCACAAGTGGTCCGGATTCGATCCGGACCGTCTCGGGGCCCGCGGCGTGACGTACGCCGGTCGTGGCCGCGTGACGATTGCCGAACGTAAGGCTGCCGCTGCCGCAGCCGGAAGCGAGGTCTGACATGGCGAGCTTCGCTGCCTTCGGTAACGACCTCTACACGGGTCGTCGACAGATCAACTTCGTCGGACGACGTCGGACCTGGTACGCCGTCAGCGCGGTCTTCCTGGTGCTGGCCCTCGTGGGGCTCCTGGGTCCGGGACTGAATCTCAGCCTCGAGTTCAGGGGTGGCTCCGAGATCAAGGTTGCGGGTATCTCCCAGATGGGTGACTACACCGCCCGCGCGAACAAGGTCATCGCTTCGGTAACGGGTAAAACCGCGAATCTCGACGTCACCAAGGTCGGTAACAGCGGCCTGACGATTGACTCCAAGGACCTTGGCAATGGCACTGCCGCCAGCACCGACAAGGTG
>JALYUK010000137.1 GCA_030853805.1 Actinomycetota bacterium
AATACTGGGATGTCCGGATGAGCGACAACGGCGAATTCATCCACGAAAACCCCAACACGGTGACCAAACAAGGACACCAGAACGTCAGCCACGGCTGCATCAACCTCTCACCGACCAACGCCCACGCCTACTACACATCGGCCCTCATCGGTGACCCCGTTGAAGTGACCGGCACCACCGTGCAACTCTCCGCCGCCGACGGCGACATCTTCGACTGGACCATCGGATGGACCCAGTGGCGGAATCTGTCCGCACTATCGTTAACCGGGCAATGACCTGCTGAGATCGTCGCTTTCGTCAGGCCAGAACGCGACCGCTGCTTTTCTCAGGCGCGGTCCAGGTGTCTCCCGGCCAGCTCACGGAGTCGAACCTGATCGAAACTCCGGCCATGCCCAGGGTGTACGACCGACACCGCCAGACTGGCCAGAACGGCCATGCTGCTGCGGTAAGCGGAGAGGTCCGATTCGGGGAGATCGTCGACGAGGTACCCGTCGTAGACGACGTCGCCGGAGTAGGTGCTGGCGTGATTGTCCGCAAAAATTATTTCGAACGCGGCGCCGGTGGCGGTTGGATGCCGATGATGCCAGCCGGTCTCCAGCAAAGCTGGGTGTCAGGCTCCGTCCCGCCGCGTTGGGTCTTAGTCGTGAAGGACATCGGGGGCAAAGACCATGTCGTCGCTGTCACAGGTGAAGTCTGGCACAGCTACGGGGAGAGGGATCTGATCACAGCGGACGACCCGTTGGTCGACATCGACTAGCCGGGACTGTTGGACGCACCGCAAGCCGATCGCTGACCGATTCGGTGCGGCATCCTTGATCCATGTGCGAAGAAGACGCATCTCCTCCTGTTCCGAAGTCTCCGGCGCCACGACTGGCGGCAGCCGGACAGGTGCCGAAGTGAGTGAAGTGGATCCGGCGCCCATCGATTTCGATCGTGCCGCGGATTGGGTGCAGGACTCTCTGGCTCAGGGGTCCGAGCTCTCGATACGGGTCGCGCGACGCCTCTCGGACCTGTCACAGGCCATCGTTATCGGGCCGAGGCTTGACGAAAGTCTAGCGCTCGATGGCCAGGGGCGGGGAATCTCGCCGGTCGATGCAGATGTGGTGCTCGATCGAGTCGTCGATGCTCTGGCATCGACGGGAGCGAAGACGCTGGTGGTCGAGGACGACCTCGCGCGCCGCGGTGATCCGGGCCTGCAAGGCCAGGTCGCTCTCGTCGGCGGTAGCGTGCTCCGCTGGACAGATCTGAGCCGGGCAAAGGCGTCCCGTCTGCTACGAACTGGGGCGTCTGGCTATCCGCTGAATGCGTTCGTTTGTCGTCCAGCCGCGGTCTCGCTGTCACTCATGCCCGAGCGTGAGTTCAGCGAGGCGGACACAGCGGCCTTGGCCCATTCTGTCTGTGCCGTCATCACAACCGTCTACGACGCGGAGTCTTTCGTCATCCTGGGCGCTGCAGGTCTATGGAGCATCGTCGGCATCCCCTGTTGATGCGTTGGTCGGGAGCTGCTGCGGCCCGTCGGAGCTCAGCAGCACGGTGTCAGAAGCGGATCGGCCTCCGGGACCGAGCCGCAGCCCCTGCATGCGCTGTCAGCCGGTTGTGCGGTGAAGACTCAAGTGATGACGTCGTCGAGTCGTTGGCCGTTGCGGGCGGAAGTTGAGGAAGCCTGGCGGGATGTCATCGCCGGGCGGCGCACCCGGGAAGACGTCCACCTCTGGACGGAGCCGTTCGTCGAAGGTGATATGGCCCCTGACGCTCTAGTGCAGCCCTTAGTCGAGTTGGGTCTGTATTACCTGCATGGCCTGGATCTGGCGTCGCGGTTAGGGCAGTCGGCGTGGTGGCATCTGACACACGGTGACGATGACGGCACTCGCCAGTACGTGTTTTCCGACAGCACGGTTCGGGCCAATTTGGAGCACTGGCTGGAACAGTGCCGAAGCTTCGATGCAGACCCGGAGGAGTTCGCACGTCATCGTCGACGGCTGGCCGCGGCCGAGTTTCGACGCGAGATCGACAGGATTCGCCCGCAGGCGGTCGAAGACATGTCCAGGCACGGGCCGAATCTCGCCCGCTGCCTCACCCAGATATCGATACTGCTGTTGCAGGACGATCAATTGGGGGCAGCCACAGCGGCCATGGATAAGTTCCTGGCTTTGCGGCGTGATCCCGCTGCCGCGGACATTGACCCGTCCGGCCCGACCAACCTGCACAACCGATCCCTGACCCGCCTGCACGATCTTGCCCTACACGCCGGGCTCGCCGAGCACGCTCGGCAGATCGACCAGTACGTGCACCGGTGAGCGATCCTCAATCGGAACATTGGACGAGGTAGATGGCGGCCGGGTGGTCTCTGTCGCAAAGG
>JALYUK010000140.1 GCA_030853805.1 Actinomycetota bacterium
CCGAGGATCTGGCCCAGCCGACCGAGTTCACGTTGCATTCGTCAACACCCCCGTGATGCTGGTCCTCAGCCGGGGTCTCCCGGGCAGACCCCAGGAACTACCGCGTCGTCATGGGCTTAGTTGTTGCTGGGTAGATGGAGATCGTGGTGTCGGGTCTCATTCGCGGAGGGGGACGTGCCAGTGATTTGACCTGCGGGCCTTGGGAGTATCGCGACCGTGATGTTTCTGATCCATGACACGCCTACCTGGTCGGGGTGGGCGGGATCGGATGCGAAACGCATGAAACCGCCTGACATGAACGTTGAGTACGAGGACAACCGTGATCAGCCGGCCGCGCCGGTCCCTCGCCCGGGGGCGTGCCCCGGGTAAGCGTAAAACCCAAGAAAAGCGTGGCCCAGGCCCTACGGGCTGCTGCGGTGGCGGATCTGGTGCGTACCGCGAGGGCTGATGGTGACGCCCTGACGGGCCCGACGGGGTTGTTGAAGCAGGTCACCGCGATGGTCTTGGAAGCGGCGCTAGAGAGGAGATGACCGAGCACTTAGGCCACGCCAAGCACCAGGTGCATCCTGCGCCTGACGATGAGATGTTCGACAGGTTCGCCCGTGACGACGATTCACGTTCCCGGGCACACGGCGGCACCGGCCTCGCCCGCGCCCACCACGGCGATCTCGCCTACCAGCCCACCCCACTGGCGGATCGCACTTCCAATTGACGTTGCCGTGATGGTGAATTGGTCTGAGGGGTACTGCCGGGAGTGGTTCCTCAATCAAGCTACAGGGTGGTGCTGTCACACTTCGCCCGTGGTGGTTGAAAAACGTACCATCGTGCACCTTGTGCGGCACGGTGAGGTTGATAACCCAGGCAAGGTTCTTTACGGGCGAATGGCAGGTTTCAACTTGTCACCCCGCGGTGTACGAATGGCGTCGTTGATGGCGTCTTACCTGGGTGATCGCGACTTGGTGCGGTTGGTCACCTCTCCGTTGGAGCGGGCCCGGCAGACTATGGATCCGCTAGCCGAGGTCGCCCGCGTGCCGGTCACTGTCGATGAGCGGGTCATCGAGGCTGGTAATGATTTCGAAGGACTTATCGTGGGCGCCAATCTGAGACAACTACTTCATCCGAGGTTCTGGCCGAAGCTGATCAATCCGATGAAACCGTCATGGGGTGAGCCCTACGCGCAGATCGCGGTACGGATGCGTGCCGCAATTGGTGACGCGCGGGAGGCGGCTGCGGGTCACGAGGCGGTAATCGTGTCACATCACGGGCCCATTTGGGTCGCTCGACTCGATGCGCAGGGCCGACGACTGTGGCACTCACCGACGCGCCGAGAATGTACCCCTGCGTCAGTGACCAGCTTGACTTTCTCCGGCGATCAGCTCACAGCTGTCGCGTATGCCGAGCCGGCATCCGGGTTATCGTCTGCGCGCGAACAGGACTGACGGCCACAACGTGCAGCTGACGACTCATGAGACTGCCATGATCCAAATTCAGACGGATGCGCGATACCCGCAGCAGCGCTCCAGAATCGTGCGCCAAGACCCGCCCAGGAGCGGGCCGTTTGGCAATCGGATGACCAAAACGCGGGGCAGAGGGCAGTCCCGGTGCGCCGATTTTTAACCGGTTTTGTCGGGGCTTGATACAACTGGCCCGGTTCAGGAAGGTCCATCTACGGATCCACTACCTCCCACAACCGAGACAACGATGATCGCGAACCAACCACCCTCAGCAGTAACCAATGCCAGAATGCCCCGACACCTCAGACCGCAGGCGCGACCGGTGGGTCTGCCCAAGGGTGTGCTTTGTGCGCCCGGCTCCCCGGGCGTAGGGATACGTCCCTGCCAGGTGCTGACCCGATCACATCCCTGGGTCGATGCCGCGACACACTGGTCCCATGATTCGCCTGGGGCATCGTGGTGTCCTGGCCGCCCTCACGGTTGCCCTCGTCCTCGCGGCGTGTGGATCCAGCCATGGCCTCAGCCCGGATCCTGACTCCCACTCCGGGCTACCCAAGTCCGCCGCGACGTCCACGCGTCTGCCGCGGCCAGCTCACGTCGTCGTGGTAATTTTCGAGAACCACGCCGAGCGGCAGGTCATGAACCAGCCCAACGCGCCATACCTGACGTCGCTGGCGAATACCGGGGCACAATTCACTAACTCCCACGCTGTGGCCCATCCCAGCCAACCCAACTACATCGCCCTGTTCAGTGGCTCCACCCAAGGCGTCACCGGCGACCAATGCCCCCAAAATCTCGGCCCGCGACTAAACCTGGCGCAGCAGCTCCAGCAAGCCGGCGACAACTTCACCGGGTACTCCGAGAACCTTCCCACCCCAGGAGACACTGGATGCACTGCTGGCGGTGGTTACGCACGCAAGCACAACCCGTGGGTCGACTTCTCCAACGTACCCGCAGCCAGCAACCAGCCCTACATCAACTTCCCCACCCAGCTATCCACGCTACCGACGGTTGCGTTCATCATCCCCAACCTTTGCCACGACATGCACGACTGCAACGTCGCCGCGGGCGACCGCTGGGCTCGCGATCACCTGCCGTCATACCTCACCTGGGCACACACCCACCACAGTCTGCTCATCGTGACCTTCGACGAGGACGAGGGCACCACCAGCAACCACATCCCCACGTTCCTGGTAGGACCCATGGTCAAACCGGCAACGATCGCGCAACCCATCGACCACTACAACCTGCTGCGCACCATCGAGGACATGTACGGGCTGAACCCCCTCGGCCACGCCCGCCAAGCCTCCGCGCTCGCCGGGTGGAACTGAGCGCGCCATCGCCCTGGCCCACTGGCGCTCATCCCTCAACGATCCATCGCCTACTTCGGGCTCCCAGCACAGGGCGGTGTCCGATTCGGTCTGTGCAGTGAAGTTGCTCGTCCAGCTCAATAGTGAATCGGCTTCGAGCTCCACGTCGGGGTCCAACACGGTGATGGCCCTACTGCTCGGCGTGTGGTGAGCACACCAGGTCCCAATCATCGATTTGCAGTTCGATGCTTTAGGA
>JALYUK010000477.1 GCA_030853805.1 Actinomycetota bacterium
TCGCCCGGTCAGCATCGAGGTCGACGGGCAGACCTACACGGGCGTCCTGGGGCAGTCGGTTGCGGGCATCCTGCTGGCCAACGGCGTGGCCAGTTGGCGCACCAGCTCGACCCGGCAACAACCGCGCGGGGTGTTCTGCGGCATCGGCATCTGTTTCGACTGTCTGATCGAGGTCGATGGGCGCCGCGATGTACGCGCCTGCCTGTTCCGACCGCGCGGCGGCGAAGTACTGCATGCGCAGGACGCGGGGCCATCGTGCAGGTCCTGATCGTGGGTGCGGGACCTGCCGGCCTGTGTGCAGCCGATGCTGCCCGCCGTGCGGGTGCCTCGGTGCGTGTTGTCGACTCCGCCGATAGCACCGGGGGCCAGTACTGGCGGCACCTCCCCGTGCAGCGTGCGGCTCGAGCCGAGCACATGCTGCACCACGGATTCGAGCGCTATCAGTCGTTGCACGCGTCCCTGGACGCCGACCCGATGGTGTCGATCGAGCTGGGAACCCAGGTCTGGGCGATCGAGCAGCGTGACGAGGGCCTTCGGGTGGATCTGGTGGCGGGTGGCGCCGACGGCACCGGCCGACGCACCGAGGCCTGCCTGCCGGAGGCACTGGTTCTGGCAACGGGGGCGCACGACCGGGTGCTGCCGGTCCCCGGATGGACGCTGCCCGGGGTCTACACCGCAGGTGCCGCCCAGGCGATGGCCAAGGGCGAGAGGGTGGCCATCGGTGAGCGGGTCGTGGTTTCGGGAGCAGGACCCTTCCTGTTGCCGGTGAGTCAGGCAATCGGGTTGGCCGGCTCGCGTGTCGTCGGCGTCTACGAGGCGGCAGGCTCCCGACGGCTGGCCCGTTCCTGGTTGACGCGGCCACACGAATTGATCGCGGGGCGCGCGAAGGGTGCCGAGCTGGCCGGATATGTATGGCACCACCTGCGGCATCGGATCGCCTACCGGCCCGGCTGGGGAGTAGTGGCCATTCACGGAACAGATCGCGTGGAAGGGGTGACCGTCGCGCGGTTGGACGACGCGTGGCGCTCGGTTCCCGGTACCGCTCAGCACATCGACTGCGACGCGGTGTGCCTCGGGCACGGCTTCACCCCACGCCTGGAACTGCCCTTGGCTGCCGGCTGCCGTCTCACAGCAAGACGATTTGTGGAGGTGGACGCGCGGCAACAGACCAGCGTCGCGGGTGTCTACGCAGCCGGCGAAATCACCGGTGTGGGTGGAGCCGACCTGGCTCAGGCCGAAGGCTGGTTGGCCGGCTGGTATGCCGCCGCAGGTTGCGCCGATCACGTCCAGACCCGTCGGCCCGCCCGCGCCCGTCGAGAGGCCACAGCCTTCGCCGACCGCATCGAACGCGCTCATGGCATTCGCCCGGGATGGACGACCTGGCTCGAAGACGACACCCTCGTATGCCGTTGTGAGGATGTTCCGCTCGCGGCCCTGGCGAGTGCCGTTTCGCAGACAGCCTCAGTCGGTCTCCGGTCGCTGAAGTTGACCACCCGCGCCGGTCTGGGAGCATGCCAGGGTCGGGTTTGCGGGCGTAATGTCGAGTCCCTGCTCGGTGGAGGAACCACAGACCGTCCCGGATTCAGCGACGGTGTCAGCACTGACCGTCGTCCGATCGCGGCGCCGATCCGACTCGGTGAGCTTGCCGACTTTGCCGGTCCGACCAACCACGAGAGAAAGGAATGAGACATATGACTGCAATAGACCTAGGAGGAGTCGTTGTCGCCACCACCCTGGCGTTCGCTCCCGATGATGCGGCACCAGGCGGCCTGGCCGTCGACTACGACAAGTTCGGCGAGCATGTCGACTTCCTGATGAGCAGCGGCTGCCGAGGGGTAGGACCCAACGGCTCACTGGGTGAGTACTCATCACTGACCGAGGACGAACGACGCAAGGTCGTCGAGGTTGCGGTGGACGCGGTTGACGGACGCGGTCTGGTGATCGCCGGGGCGCACGGAGTCGGCTGGCATCAGGCCCAGGTTTGGGCGCAGCAGGCGCAGTCCGCGGGAGCCGACGCAGTCCTGCTGCTGCCGCCGACCATGTACCGCGCCAATGAGCAGGAAGTGGTGACCCACTACGAGAAGGTTGCTGAGATCGGCATGCCGATCATGGCCTACAACAACCCTTTCGACACCAAGGTGGACCTGACGCCGGCTCTGGTGGCGCGGTTGTCGCAGATCCCCGAGGTCGTGGCGATCAAAGAATTCTCCGGCGATGTGCGCCGTGTCTTCGAGATCAAGGAACTCTGCGATATCGACATCATCGCCGGGGCGGACGATGTGCTCTTCGAGCTGTTGATCGACGGCGCGGTCGGCTGGTTCGCCGGCTATCCGAACGCGTTCCCCAAGGAGGCGGTGCAGTTGTACGAACTGTGCGCCTCAGGACACTGGGAGCAGGCGCGCACCCTGTACCAGCAGCTGGTCACTGTGTTCCGTTGGGATTCGCGCACCGAGTTCGTCCAGGCGATCAAGTTGTCCATGGACATCTGTGGGCACTCCTACGGTGGGCCCACCCGCCCGCCGCGCGGCCCGCTGAGTTCGGCTCAGACAGCCCAGGTGAAGGCCGACACCGAGCGGGCCATCGCAGCGATTCAGCGCTGACCCGGGCACCGGAGGTCTCCACCATGCGATCTACGCGCACGCTGCACACCGTCGAGTCCCACACCGAAGGCATGCCGACCCGCGTGGTGGTCGGTGGTGTCGGGGTGATTCCTGGTGCCACGATGAACGACAAGCGGTTGTATTTCATCGAGCATTTGGACCATCTGCGCAGATTCCTGATGAACGAGCCGCGGGGTCATTCCTCGATGTCCGGCGCCATCCTGCAGCCATCCACCCGACCCGACTGCGACACCGGGGTGATCTACATCGAGGCCAGTGGCTGCCTGCCGATGTGCGGACACGGGACAATGGGGGTGGCCACAGTGCTGGTCGAGACCGGCATGGTGCCCGTGTTGTCGCCGGTCACGCAGATCAGACTGGACACCCCGGCCGGTCTCGTGGTGGCCAGCGTTGCTGTCGACGACGGCCGCGCGACATCGGTCACGCTGCAGAACGTCCCCAGCTTCGTGGAGCGTCTTGATCGGTACATCGACGTCCCCGGGGTGGGTGAGGTGCCTTACTCGGTCGCCTTCGGGGGCAACTTCTACGCGCTGGTCCAGTTGGACCGGATCGGGCTTTCCTTCGACCGGGCTCAGCAGCAGCGGATCCTGACGGCCGGTCTGGCGATCATGGCGGCGATCAACGAGCAGGAGCCCCCGCACCACCCCTTCATCGAAGGTGTCGATCACGTTCATCACGTGGAGTTCATTGCTCCCGGCTCGGACGCCAGCCGGTCCCGGCATGCCATGGCGATCCACCCTGGGTGGTTCGACCGGTCGCCGTGCGGAACCGGAACCTGCGCGAGGATGGCGGAGTTGTATGCCCGTGGCGAGTTGGCACTGAATACCGAGTTCAGCAACGAGTCGTTCATCGGCACCACCTTCACCGGGCTGTTGCGCTCGACCACCACGGTCGGCCCGTACGACGCCGTTGTACCGCAGATCACCGGCCGTGCGTGGGTCACCGGCACCGCGCAGTACCACCTCGACCCGAGCGACCCTTTCCCATCCGGATTCCAGTTCTAGGAGACACCGTGAGCACCTTGGACACCGTTCTGTCAGCAGCCGCGGCTGCGGCACCCCTCTTCGCCGCCACCAGCCCACGGGATCGCGCAGCCGCCCTCGTTCGGGTCGCCGACACCCTTGATGCCCACGGGGACGAGATCGTCGCGCTCGGCACGCAGGAGACCGGCCTTACCGAAGCCCGTCTGCGCGGAGAGTTGAAACGCACGTCTTCCCAGCTGAGACTCTTCGCCGAGGTGGTTGTCGAGGGCGCGTATCTCGACGCCCGGATCGATGAGCGTGACCCCGACTACGTCATCGGGGCGCGCCCCGACGTACGTCGTGTCAACGTCCCGGTCGGCCCGGTCCTGATCTTCGCCGCTTCCAACTTCCCGCTGGCCTTTTCGGTCGCCGGTGGCGACACCGCTGCTGCTCTGGCAGGAGGTAATCCGGTGGTGGTCAAGGCGCACGACGGCCACCCCGGGCTCAGCGAGTTGACCGGCGCACTGGTGGCAGGGGCTCTTGCCGAGGCCGGTATGCCGGCCGGCGTCTTCGCTGTGATCCATGACCGGCAGGACGGCGTGCAGGCACTTCAGGACGCACGGATCCGGGCGGCCAGTTTCACCGGTTCGACCGAGGTCGGTCGGATGCTCGCGGACCTCGCAGCCGCCCGCGCAGTGCCGATCCCGTTCTACGGAGAGCTGGGCAGCGTCAATCCGGTCGTGGTGACCCCTGCGGCCATCGCCGAGGACGCCGAGGTCATTGCGCGTAGCTTCATCGCCTCGGTCACCGGTTCCACCGGCCAGTTGTGCACCAAACCCGGATTTCTGCTCGTGCCGGACCTCGCGCCATTGCATGAGGTCCTGGTGCAGGAGGCGAGCGCAGTGGTCGAGAGCCGACAGCTCACCACGGGCATTGCAGACGGTTACCGCCGCCGCCGTTCTGAAGTGCTCGCGACGAGCGGTGTCCGCGTCCTCGTCGAGGGCGGGGTAAAGGAAGGACCCGACGGGCAGGGCTGGGTCACCCCGACCGTGGTCTGCACCACGCTCAGCGAGCTCCTCACGGCGGGCCCAGATCTGCTCGAGGAGAGCTTCGGCCCGCTGTCGGTGGTCGTGGAGTACGAGGACCTCGCGGCGGTGACTGAGGCGATCCCCCAGCTGTTCCCGGGCAATCTGACGGCCACCCTGCACGCGGGCGCGGACGAGGACCTGCCCGCGCTGCAGCCGTTGGTCGCCGCCTTGTCCCGGACCAGTGGCCGGGTGCTCTTCGGCGGGTGGCCCACCGGTGTGTCGGTCACGCCAGCCATGCAGCACGGTGGCCCGTATCCGGCCACGACCACCGATGCGACATCGGTTGGCACCGCTGCTATAACCCGCTTCCTGCGCGCAGTTGCCTATCAGGACGCCCCGCAGCAGCTGTTGCCGGCGTCGCTGCGGGACGACAATCCGTGGCAGGTTCCACAACGACGCAGCCCGGCCGGGCTGTCCACCGGTTGGGGTCTGCTGACCGGCAGATACTGATGGCCCGCCCGGGCCTGCCCTGGCTCGACGCCGAGCTGATCCGCTCGGCGCTCCGGCCACGTGCCGCTGTAGATGCCTTGGCCGAAGCACTGCGCGGTGGCCTGGACCCCAGCGCGGGAGCCTCACGGTCGATCATCTCGATGGCACACGGAGAGTTGCTGATGATGCCTGCGGAGTACGCCGATGTGGCAGGAGTGAAACTGGCCACCGTCGCACCACAGAATCCAGCGAATGGGCGGCCCCGGGTGCAGGGCATCTTCGTGTTGCTCGACGCCCAGACCTTGACCCCTACCGCAATACTGGATGGCATCGAGTTGACGGCGCTGCGTACACCCGCAGTCTCACTTCTGGCTGCCCGCGACCGCTTGCTGGCACACACCGATCCACTGGACATCCTCGTCTTCGGAGCTGGTCCGCAGGCAGTCAGGCATGTCGAGGCCACCCACGATGTCCTGGCAGATCACCGCGCGCTGGCCTCTGTCACGTACGTGTGCCGACACCCCGCGCGGGCGCAGGTTCCCGATATCGCAGGACTGCGCCCCCGTGTACTCGTGGCGGCTGAGGCAGCCGATCTGATTGTTTCGGCAGGACTGATTGTCTGTGCCACCACCGCCGAAGATCCCCTCTTCGATGGTGCAGCCGTCCGAGACGACGTGATCGTCCTCGCGGTCGGCGCACACCACCGCAGCGCCCGCGAGGTGGACGATGCGCTGATCAGCAGGTCGTGTGTGGTCGTGGAGGATGTCGTGACAGCGAAACGTGAGGCCGGAGACATCGCTCTCGCTCTCGGGTCAGGGGCCCTCAGGGAGGAGCGGATCATCGCGCTGGCGCGCGCGGTACGTGAGCCGGCTCTGGTGGCAACCGACGCGCCGTTGTTCTTCAAATCTGTGGGAATGGGCTGGCAGGACGTGGTGGTCGCCCGGGCGGTGCTCGGCGCTCTCGAGAACGGCGCATTGCAGAGTTGACGCCCTTCAGCGCGTCGAGCCCGGTTCCTCGTCGCCGGTTGCCCACGTGGTCCGCACCCGGTTGATATGTCGCGCGGTCAGCTGTTGGATGCCCGCGACGTCACCATCCAGAGCGAGGCCGACCAACTCCCGGTGTTCGGTCGCCGTAGCGATCACATGGCCCGAGGCCGCAGCCTTCTCCAGACCGTAGAGGCGGCTTCGGCCCCGCAGTTCCCCCACGGTACGCACCAGCGAAGCGTTCCCGCCCAAGGCGAGGAAGCCAAGGTGGAATTCGTTATCGATCTTGATGTAGGCCACGAGGTCACCGGCCAGAGCCGCCTTCCGGACCTGCCCGGCAAGCACCAGTAGCCGTTCCAGCTCGGTGCGCATCCACTCCTGGAAAGAGGCTGCGATCTGACCCATCGTCGGTACCTCAAGCAGCAGCCGCACCTCGACCAGCTCGTCGAGCTCGGCCCCGCTGAGTTGTAAGACCCGGAAGCCCTTGTTGCGCACGACTTCGACCATATTTTCGCGCGCCAGCTCGATCATGGCCTCGCGGACCGGGGTGGCTGAGACGCCGAATGCCTCGGCCAACGTCGGCGCGGAGATGATCTCATTCGGCTTCAACGCGCCCGAGATGAGTGCGGCGCGTAGCGCCTGCAGGACATCCTCGCGGGCACTGGACCGCCTGATCGCGCTGAGGGGTACTGAGCGCTGCACAACAGCTCCTTAGTTCCTGTCTTTCGCTCCCGCCCGGACGCAGCCTCGGTGGTTGAATCGGCGCGACGTAACGAAGAGCTAACGGTTCTTTCAAACCCTCGACATGTGACATTGCACACAATACTCTCCCGACAGGAGGTATTACCTGTGACCCTGACCGACGGTACCAAAGGCGTCGACACCTTTACCGGTATCGACCTGCAACACCTTACAAAACGTTTCGGCGACAACTTGGTGCTGGACGACGTTTCGCTGCGCGTCGAGCCTGGCAGCGTCACTGCCCTGATCGGCCCGTCAGGCGCCGGTAAGAGCACATTCCTACGCTGCATCAACCTGCTCGAAATCCCCGATTCCGGGTCGATTCAAGTCGCCCATCACACCATTGAGCCGGGCAAAGAAATTCGCCCCCGGGATCTGGCTGCGCTGCGACGAACTGTCGGAATGGTGTTTCAGTCCTTCAACCTTTTCCCACACATGTCCGTGCTGGAAAATGTGAGTTTCCCGCAGCGCAAAGTTCTGGGGCGCAGCCGTACCGAAGCCGACGAACGGTCGATGCAGCTGCTCGAACGGGTCGGCCTGCCGGAGAAGGCGAAAGAATTCCCACAGCGATGCTCCGGTGGGCAGCAGCAGCGGATCGCAATCGCCCGGGCGCTCGCTCTCGATCCGAGCATCATGCTCTTCGATGAGCCGACATCGGCCATTGATCCTGAGGTCGGGCTCGAGGTACTCGCAGTGATGCGCGAGCTGGCCGAAGAAGGCATGACGATGCTGATCGTGACGCACGAGATGCAGTTCGCCCGTGACGTCTCAGACACGCTGGTCGTCATGGCGGACTGCAAGATCGTCGAACAGGGCGATCCACGCGAGATCATGAGTAATCCCAGCAACGCGCGGACTCGGCAGTTCCTACGGGCTGTCCTGGAGCGGTGAAATGGGAGTCTTCACTGCCGTCCTGGACGGCCTACCCACGACATTGTGGTTGACGTTCTCTTCCTTCGTCGTCGGCGCGATCCTCGCGATACCACTGGCCCTCGGCCTTCGGTCACGGTTTGCAGTGACCCGGCTCGCGTGTCGCCTGTTCGTCGATTTCGTACGCGGCGTGCCGATCATCGTGTGGCTCTTCCTGATCAAATTCGGCGTCAATGTCGGCGCCTTCCACTTCAGTCCGCTCAAGTCGGCCATCATCGGCCTCAGCATTGTCTCCACGGCCTACCTCGCAGAGATTTATCGAGGTGGATTGCAGACCGTCCCGGCCGGACAGGTAGAAGCCGCCCAGGCACTCGGTCTTTCCTCCCGGGTGTCGTTCGCCCGGATCATCGCACCGCAAGGGCTGCGGATCGTCTCCCCCTCTGTCGCGACCTACCTCATCGGGCTTTTCAAGGACACGTCCATCGCCTCGACAATCATCGTTCCCGAAATGGTCTTCCAGGCGCAGTCCTTTTCTCGCCAGCACCCGACAGCCGAAGGGATCCTCCCCTACATCTACGCGGGTCTGCTCTACATCGTGCTGAGCCTGCCCGTCGCCTACCTGGCACGACGACTTGACCGACGGATGCGGGAGGGGATCCTCTGATGGGCTGGCTCAACGATTGGGTGAGTTACCTACCCACCATGCTCGGCGGACTGAAATACAGCGCGTTCATCGCAGTGGTGACGATTGTCGTTGGCTACCCCATCGGGCTCGGACTCAGCATGATGGTCACGTCGCGACATTTCGCAGTCCGCACCATTGGTCTGGCCATCGTCGAAATCGGCCGAGGTGCTCCGGCTCTCGTAGTGCTCTACCTGGTGTATTACGGGCTACCCCGCTTCGGGATCACCTTCGGCAGCGTCACGGCCGCGTGCGTGGGACTGACATTCAACTCTGCGGCCTACTCCAGCGAAATGATGCGCGGCGGTATCCAGGCAGTGCCGCGCGGTCAACTCGAGGCAGCTTCAGCCCTGGGGCTGAGTCAGTCTTCTACCTTCCGCCGGGTCATCCTGCCGCAGGGACTGCGCTCAGCGATCCCCGGTCTGATGGGCCTTGCGATTCAGATGTTCCAGGGCACGTCGCTGGCCTATGCGATCGCGGTGCCCGAGCTGATGAAGACCGCTTACAACATCGGCAGTCAGAATTTCGACTACCTCAAGGTCTTCATGCTGGCTGGGTTGGTCTATGCCGCAGTCTCTATGCCGGCAACGTGGATCACCGTCTACTTCGAACGTCGAATGTCCCGCCGTTACGCCTAGGACCCACTCGTGACCATCGAGCAGGTCAGGAACCGGGGCTACCTGCCCTGGTCCACCGAACCGACCAAGATTGAAACCTGAAAGGCACCCATGTTGTTCTCGCACCGCAAGATAGCCGTTACAGTCGCGGTCGCCGCGGCCGCCGGATCCGTCCTGACCGGCTGCGGAAGCAGCTCGTCGAAGGCAGGCGGCACCACTTCCAACTGCACGCCCGTGCACAAAGGGATCAAAACCGTCACCAGCGGCAGTCTGACGGTCGGGGTCATCGATATCCCACCGCTCAGCAGTTACAACAGCGGTGATCCCAAGGGCGTAGATGTCTCGATCGTCAAAAAGATTGCCAAGGAGGAATGCCTCAAGCCCGTCTGGCAGCAGGCGACCTACGCCGATGCGATCCAGTCGATATCCGGCAGTCGGATCGACATGGCCATCGGAAGTATCGATGCGACCGCGAAACGTGGTGCGGCGGTTGACTTCTCTGCTTCCACCTATCTCGACGGCATGGGTATCGCAGCGAAGACCGACGTGAGCACGATCGACCAGTTGGCCAAGGTCGGCAACGTCGGCACCGTTGACGGCTACCTGTGGGTGAACGACCTGAAGAAGATCCTCGGCAGCAAGCTCAAGACCTACCCGAGCAGCGTCGAACTGAAAGCCGACCTGGACGCGGGCCGTATTCAGGCGAGTGTCGACGCTTATCCCGTTCTGGTCACCGAGTACCCGAAAGGATCCGCTTTCAAGATCGAACTCGCGAACAAGCACCCTGACCCGCGAGTTCAGGCAATTGTGAAAGCGCCTGAGGCTGCATTCCCCTTGACCAAGGGGAACACCTCGTTGAAGACCGCCACCAGCGAGGACATCGTGAAGATGCGCAAGGACGGGACGCTCGGCGGTTTCCTCAAGGATGCCGGTCTCGACCCCAAGTTGGCCGATGTGGGCGCCACCCAGTACATCGTTCCTGCCAGCTGAACGCGTGAGTGAGCGGGTCGGTACGGGGTTCCTCCAGCCGTACCGACC
>JALYUK010000494.1 GCA_030853805.1 Actinomycetota bacterium
GTGCCGATATTGCCTCCCGGGGTGGGAACCGCATCGGAACTGTTGCCACCGCACCCCGCCAAGGCCATCACGCACGAGGAGACCGCTGTGAGCGTGGCGACGGTGCGGGCCTTGCGCAAGAAACTACTCACCTACGCAGCGTAGGTCGGCAACCTGGACGAGAATGCGGCCGCTGCCCACGGCACCGTGGTGACATCCTGGGCACCGCCTGTGAGCTCAATGTCACTGCCCCCGTAACGTCGAACGGAATGCGCCCATTCTCGAAGCTGAAACTCGTCGTCACCGCGATGGCTCTGACCGCCGCGATACTCACCACGACCGGGACTGCCAAGGCCCGGCCACCGTCGACCGACAAGCCCGCATTCGGGGCCACGTTCCACGGCGTGTGGAACTACTCCACGGACGCCGAGCGCAACACAGCGCTCCAACGGTTCAAGAACAGTGGGGGGACGTGGATCCGGACGGACCTCATGTGGTCCGATATCGAGCCCTCCCGGGGCACCTACGACGCTGCTGCACTGGCGCGGTACGACAACGCCGTGAACCTCGCATCGGCCAAGGGTTTGAAGGTGCTCGCCGTCATCTCCACCACCCCCGCCTGGGCCCACCAGGGCAGCTCGGACATTCTCGCGCCGCCCAGTGACCCGGCGACCTACGCAGCGTTCGCGGCGAGCATGGCCCAACGCTTCAAGGGCAAGGTGAACGCGATCGAGCTGTGGAACGAGCCCAACAGCAGCGACTTCTTCACCCCGTCCTCAGAGGGCAACCGCGTGCGGGACTACTTCGCGATGGAGAAGGCGGCCTACGTCGCGGTCAAGGGCGCCGACCCGACCATGACGGTCATGGCCGCCGGCGTCTCCTACGTGGATGACGCCTGGTGGAGCAAGCTGTATCAACTGGGAATCAGCCGATATACGGACGCGGTCGCGGTCCACCCCTACATGAGTCCCTCGAACCTGCCACCGTCAGCACCTGACGACGGTGGGATCTGGAGGATCAACCACCTACCTGCCCTGATCGCGGTGATGACGAAGTACGGCGATGCCACGAAGCCCATCTGGTTGACCGAGTTCGGGTGGTCTTCGCACTCATCGCCCTCGCCGGAGAACTGGAACCAGGGCGTCACCGAGGCTCAGCAGGCGCAGTACCTGCAGGGCACCCTGGAACTGCTGAGCGCCCAGTATCCGCAGGTGACCAACGTCTTCTGGTACAACCTGCGGGACAGAACTGACAGCACGCCGCAGGAGAACAACTACGGGCTGCTGAACACCGACCTGTCACCGAAACCGGCAATGGCCACGCTCTACAAGATCTACCGACTGCGCGGGGGCTGGCCACCCTCCTGAACGCTCCGTCCACCGTGTTTCCCGCGTTGATCAGCGATCCTCCATCGTGCCTACATCCCGTGTCTGCTTTCGCGCAGCACCGCGGATTGCAACGCGACCGTTGGTCACGCAGGCACTACCTGGAGGTCACCATCCCCGGCCTCAGCCGTGCCGCTGGTCCACACACACCCGGCGGCCTGGACACCGAATGCACGAACTCAGGCGGTGTGGCCATGGAGACCTGGCTCAATACATCGGTGCCCGCGTGGGTCATGCATCACCTGCGCGTTCGGCCGGACCGAAATTCCTGGGCTGTCACGGGCTACAGCGCCGGCGGATTTTGTGCGCAGATCAGCGGGTTCCTGCACCCTGACCGGTCCGGTGCGGCGCTGCTCTTCGGCAGCTACGACCATCCGATCTGGGGAGCCTGGCGACCTTACGGACAGCGCTCAGCGGGCCCGACACGGTACGACCTGCTCACATCTCTGCGTCACCGATCACCGGCAACAGACGTCTGGATGGAGGTGTCCGATGCGGGTCACCGCTTCGAGGTGCGCAGCGGCGCTATGCCCACCGTTCTGCGATGGCTCAGCAGTGCCGAACCAGGCTTCGGAACGTATTCGAATCCTGGTCTTCAGCAAAGCCACAGCTTTCGAGGGGCACGCTCGGCATTCATCACACACGGGAAGAGGACAGTCGATGCGGTTATTGCTGGTCGAAGATGAACGACGAC
>JALYUK010000497.1 GCA_030853805.1 Actinomycetota bacterium
ACCATCAGCAGCGGACCGAGCATGTTCAGGCTCATGTGAAGTGCCATGTGCACGCTGAAGACGGCCCCGGCGTATCGGCCCAGTCCACTGGAGGTCGTCAGGACGACGACAACCCATCCGCAGATCCATGCAACGGTGCGTCCCGGTGGCCAGTGGTCACCCCTTCGGTGCAGTCGGAGCACTCCCAGCAGGTAAGCGACGATCGCCACCACGCTGATCACGAGGAACAAGATGTTGATGCGCCAGTCGAAGACGAGTTCGAACAGATGCGGAGTCGTTCTCAGATCAAAGCCGAAGAACTTCTGAGCGGTGCTGGTCGGCACGAAGTACTGGGGTGAGGGAATGCGCTGACGGACCACGGTGGCCGCGATGGCCAGCAGGATCAGCAGGGCAGCAGCGCCGTCCTGCAGCTGCCCGGTCAGTGACTGTCCGGGCAGTGAGCGGGCAGCGGAGCCGGCCGACTCAGCCGGCTTACCGGGTGATGAGAACCGAGTTCGCCGTACCGCGAAACCTGCGGCGGCGAGGATCAGCAGATCACGGGCGATGAACCACCGGCCGGTGGCATTGGACCACGGGGCGGTGCCTGCCAGTTCGAACCATGCGACGCCGATGTCGGTGAGCACGGTGACGGCGGCGCCGATCAGCACCACGCGTCGCACTCGGACCTGGGCCAGTGGTTCGACGGTGAGGATGTGCCCCCCGCAGCTGAGCGCAATCAGTACTCCGGCCAGCACCGTGAAGGTCGGGGTGCCGATGGTTGCCAGATCGCTGCCGTAGTCGTGGTTCGGTCCGATCAGGACCTGGGTGATCACGACCGGTGCGAGGACGGCCACGAACCCCAGGATCACGACGAGCGGTACGAAGTCCCACGATGACATCAGCAGAGCGAGCCCGGCAATCGCGAACGCGCAGACCGCGACCACGATCCAGGCCCGGGGCAGCTCGTTCGCGTGGATCAGTGAGCCGACCGTTCCCCCCCGTGCCAGGGAGCTCAACGGCCGCCCTGCGGCGTCCGAACCGTCGACGACAACCAGGGCGGTGCTGGCTGCACCCCAGAGCAACGCGGTCCAGAACATCGGCCTGAATTCGCGGTGCGCCCCCAGGACCATCCGGTCCCGTCCACGGCGGGGGGTGATGAAGACGACCAGGACCCACCAGCCGAGGCAGCAGGCTGCTGAGACACCCGCAACGAGCTGCAGGGCGGCGCTGGTCAACGCAGTCGCCGTGCCTGGAAAGTGCAACTCGATGGGCAGATACCCCGCCGCGCCGAGCCGGGCCACAGACAGGAGTACGAGAGCCAGAGGTATGACCAGGAGCGCCAACACCCGCACTGCGGAGAAGGTCGGTATTACCGGGGCAGACGCGGACTCAGTCACGCGTGCGCGGCACCGATCGAACGATCCTCAGGCGGGTCCGAAACATTCATTAACTGTACAACTCCCGTCGCGCAACCCCTCGGCGCGCACACGCCGCAACCCTGCGGGCCTCAGATCACCGGACCCGGTCCAATTCCAGTTGACTGACCTCCTGGTTGCCTGCGCAGTGGCTGGTCATGCAACACGAGGACTTCGTCCGGGCCGGGAACCAGGCAGCAGACCCATCGCTCTACGACGTGGAGAACGCTGCGATGGATCGAGACGGCGTCCTGTGGTCGGCCGTGTGTCGCCACGCCCCCTGGTCCGAGCGGGTACTGCTGGACCTGGGGTGCGGAGCCGGCTTCTGGGACCGCGAGGGTGAGTCCCGGTTCCGCCGAGCACCTGCCACTACCGGACGGCTCCGTGGACGTCGTGCACGCCAGGTTTGCCTACTTCTTCCCCCACCCTGAGTTCGATCCATCTGCCGGGCTTACAGAAGTGGCACGAGTGCTGCGCCCCGGCGGCAGAGTTGCCGTCATCGACAACGACACCGAGGAGTGGCTCTGCAACCATCCGGACCGTACCCACGTGAGCTATGGCTATCTGCTGCACGTATGGATCACCCACCGACTCCATCGACGACACAACGAGGCTGTGATGGGCGTAGGGCAGGGCGGCGGTCGAGTTACGCGCCGCTTGGAGGGAGATAGAGATCGGTGTCCGGAGGGGGACTTGAACCCCCACCCTCCTGAGAGGACTAGCACCTCAAGCTAGCGCGTCTGCCTATTCCGCCACCCGGACAAGGTGTTCGGCGACCTCCTGCGTAGGGGGCCGACGACGCGAAAGATTAGCACGCACATGGCCGGTGGCCTGCATTCACGATCCGTGCTCGGCAATTGCGGTGGCATCGGTCGGAACCGTCAGGCAGCGGGCGCGCGAGGGGCTACCCGGAGCACCCTGTCCTGCCCGTCCCCGTTGTCCGTCGTCACGTAGAGCGACCCACCAGGACCGGTCTGGACGGTGCGGATCCGGCCATATTTCTGCGTGAGCTCCGGCATCCGTTCATCGCGGATGACGTTGCCGGCCAGGTCCAGCGACAGGATGCGCACGCCTTTGTTCTTCAGTTCGGCGACGGCGATGGCGCCTTGCCAACGACCCCACGCTGCACCTTCCAGAAACGTGATGCCGCAGGTGGCGACCGTCGAGGCCCCTGAAGACCACCGCGCGGGTATGGCGTCGGGGAACTTGTCCGTGTCCGTCATCGGCACCGATTCGTCGTAACCCGGCACCGGGTCCCAACCGTAGTTACCGCCCGCTCGCAGCAGGTTCGTCTCGTCATCCCTGCTGCTGCCCTGTTCCTGGGTCCACACCTGGGTTGTCCCGGGACGCACCGCTATGCCCTGCAGGTTGCGGTGCCCGTAGCTCGTCACGTACCGCGCGTTGCCGCCCCGCGAATAGAACGGGTTGTCCGTGGGGATCTGACCGTCGGTGCCCACCCGGAGCGTTTTCCCGCCGAGCGAGTTCAGATCCTGCGGGTTCGTGCCATCCGCAGCGTCACCGGTCGCAACCGCCAAGAGGTTGCCCGGCACGAAACGCAGCCGACAGCCGCTGTGCCGCCCACTGGTCACCGGCAACCCGGTGAGAATTGCTTTCTCGCGACGGGCAGACCGGCCGTCTGCCGACAGTGCCCACCGGATCACCCGCGCGTCTATCGGCTTGCCGCCACGCTGGTGGGTCTGACACGTGTAGAAGGTCGTGTGCTCGGTGGTCGGATCAATCACCAATCCCTCGAGACCGCCCTCGCTCTGCACGAAGAGATCGTCCAGCGGAGCCTGCACCGGGGTCACTTTGCCGGCCGCTGTGCGCAGGGTGATCTTCCCGGGCCTCTGCGTGGTCAGCATGTCGCCGTTCTTGAAGAACGACACATCCCACGGATGGTCCAGGCCCGACATCACCGTCTGGACGCCCGGGGAGGAGGCGGTCACAGTTGTGGCTGCGGCCCCCGATCCCGGTCCTGTGGACCCCGACGAGCAACCAGCCAGTAAAACACCCACAACGGTGAGCTTCGCGCCGTTGCGGGCGGATGCTGCCGGCCCGAAGCGAAGGAATCGGCGGTGGGCTGCAGCAGGCTTGCGTCGGTCCATGGTTCAACGCTACCCAATGGGATCTGCTCGCCGATCGCTGAGCAGATCCCACTGGGGGGTGCAGGTTGCATCTCGTGGTGAGGGGCGCGCAATTGCAGCACCGTCGGCACAATATGCACCCACTGCCGATGTGACCTCCGATCGTCGGTGGTCGGCGGCACACTGGATGGATGCTGCTCAACGATCTCGTCGAGACCTCCTCCCGCATCGGTGCGACCCGATCTCGTAACGCCAAGACGGAGCTCGTAGCTGCCCTGCTGCGAGCGGCTTCGCCGGGCGAGGTGGAGATTGTCGCCGCCTATCTGGCGGGAGTTCTTCCGCAGCGGCGGGTGGGCGTGGGATACCGCGCGCTCGCAGACGTCCCGCCGGCGCGCGACGATCCGAGTCTCACGATCGGACAGACCGATGCCGCGATGCAGCGACTGGCCGACGCATCCGGGCCTGGGTCGGCGGGCGTGCGCGAGCAGGAACTGAGCGACCTGCTGGCATCCGCGACGACATCTGAACAACGCTTCCTGAAGGGTCTGATCACCGGGGAGTTACGTCAGGGCGCGCAAGACGGTGTCATGCTCGCTGCGATCGCTGTTGCCGCAGCAGTACCGACGGCGGATGTACGACGGGCCGTCATGCTCACCGGTTTCGCCGCGCCCGTGGCAGCGGTGGCAATGACCGGGGGAGTGGCGGCGCTCGCTGAGATCGAGTTGGTACCCGGACGGCCCCTGCGACCGATGCTCGCCGCCTCCGACACCAGTGTCGCCGACGCGCTGGCGACCGTCGCGGCGCCGGGAGAAGCGGGCGCAGTGGAGTGCAAACTGGACGGCATCCGCATTCAGGCGCACAAGAACGGCAACGAAATCCAGCTGTTCACCCGCAGCCTGGAGGACATCACCGACCGACTACCCGAGGTGGTCGAGATCGTGATGGCAATCGATGCCGGCTGCATCGTGCTCGACGGGGAGGTCATCGCACTACGCGCGGACGGTATGCCGCACCCCTTCCAGGTCACCGGTGCGCGAACGGCAAGTCGCAAAGACCCGGCGCGGCTGCGACGCGAAACCCCGGTCACACCGTGGTTCTTCGACCTGCTCCATCTGGACGGCGAGAACCTCATCGACCTGCCCGCGAGTGCACGGTGGGAACGGCTCGCCGCGCTCGTTCCCGATACCTGCCTGGTCCCTCGCATCGTGACCGCTGACGCATCCGAGGGCGACCGGTTCTTCGCGGAGAAGGTGGGTACCGGGCACGAAGGCGTCGTCGTGAAGTCGCTGTCGGCGCCGTATGCGGCGGGACGTCGCGGAGCCGGGTGGGTCAAGGTCAAGCCCCGCCACACTCTGGATCTGGTGGTGCTGGCCGTTGAACGGGGCAGCGGCCGACGATCCGGCCTGCTGTCCAATATCCATCTTGGCGCCCGCGACCCGGAGACCGGCGGTTTTGTGATGCTGGGCAAGACCTTCAAGGGAATGACGGACGAAATGCTCGCCTGGCAGACGCAGCGATTCGCCGAGCTCGCCACCTCGGACGACGGCTGGACGCTGACACTGCGCCCCGAGCAGGTCGTCGAGATCGCCTTCGACGGTATCCAACGTTCCACCCGTTACCCCGGTGGCATGGCGCTGCGATTCGCGCGGGTGCTGCGCTACCGCGACGACAAACGCGCCGACGAGGCCGACACAGTGAAGGTGGTGCGCGAGATGGCACAGTGGGACGCATGACGGATCAGCAGCCCGAAGACGAAGTCGTACAACTCTGCCAAGACCTGATCGGCATCGACACCAGCAACTACGGCGACGGCAGCGGCCCAGGGGAGCGCAAGGCCGCCGAGTACGTCCTGGGCAGGCTGCAAGAGGTCGGCCTCGAGCCCGAGCTGGTCGAGAGTGAGCCGGGTCGCGCCAGTGTGATGGTGCGTATAGAGGGCGAAGACTCCTCACGCGGTGCGCTGTGCGTGCACGGCCACCTCGACGTCGTCCCCGCCAACGCCGACGACTGGGCCGCTGATCCATTCGGCGCCGAGCTCCGCGACGGGTGCGTATGGGGCCGTGGAGCTGTCGACATGAAAGACATGGACGCGATGATCCTGGCGTGCGTGCGCGATCTCGCTCGCACTGGTAGAAAGCCCGCCCGCGACCTGGTGATCGGGTTCCTCGCCGACGAGGAGGCCGGGGGACTCAAGGGTTCGCACTGGCTCGCACAGCACCGCCCCGACTTCTTCGAGGGGGTCACCGAGGCCATCAGCGAAGTCGGTGGCTACTCGGTCACGGTACGTAACAAACAGGGCCAGGATCAGCGGGCCTACCTGCTGCAGACCGCCGAAAAGGGCATTGCCTGGTTGACCCTGCGAGCCCACGGGCGCGCCGGACACGGTTCGTTGGTTGCCGATGACAACGCGGTCGTGCGTCTCGCCGAAGCCATTGCGCGCATCGATGCGCACCGTTGGCCTCGTGAGTTCATTGCCTCGGTCCGGGATCTCTTCGACGGTCTGTCGCAGCTGACCGGCAAGCCCTACGACGGCGACGATGTCGACCATCTGCTGCCCGACCTCGCGGGTGCGTCCGCTTTCGTGAAGGCGACGTTGCAGAACACTGCCAACTTCACCATGTTGAACTCCGGGTATAAGCACAACGTCATCCCGCAGAGCGCGAGCGCATCCCTGGACTGCCGGTTCCTGCCCGGCCATGAGGCGCAGATGATGGCGATCATCTCCGAGCTGGCGGGCGAGCACGTCGAAGTCATCGTGGTCCACCGGGACATCGCGCTGGAAGCGCCGTACGACGCACCGTTGGTGGAGAAGATGAAGCAGGCGCTCCTTGTCGAAGACCCCGGCGCGGCAATCCTTCCCTACTGCCTGTCCGGCGGCACCGACAACAAGGCGCTCGCCACCCTCGGCATCACCGGGTACGGCTTCGCACCGCTGCGACTACCGGCCGGTCTGGACTTCTCGTCGATGTTTCACGGCGTCAACGAACGGGTCCCCGTGGAGGCGTTGACATTCGGCACCAGAGTGCTGAGCGGGTTCCTCGCCGACTGCTGAACGCCGACTGTGTGGCGCGACCACGTTGCGCGGGGACTGGGTTGCGCGGGGACTGGTCAGGCGGTGCGCCGCACCTTGATGATCCTGCGCCGCAGCCATACCCGCCGATGTCCGCCGAGGTAGAGACGAACGCGCGCCAGCTCCCAGTGACCGTATTCAGCCTCGTCGGTGAGCGTCTGTCGTATATCGCTGCGCGACACCTGCCGGGGGAATCGCAGCTCCCGGTACTCGTATTCGATCATCGGCGTTCCATCATTGCTGCCCATTGTGCGACACACCCGATACGGTCGGGTCATGGCCATCGACCCGCACGTCGCCCTGCAGCGCTTCACCGACGCACTGCAGGAGCATCTGACCGCTGCCCGAGGCCGCCGAAGTGAGAACGATCCAGCGGTGGTCGCGGCGTTCGACCGGGTTGCTGAAACGTTCGACAGCTACGACGAAGCTCTGCTTGCGGCGTACGGCGAGGTCACCCCGTTGGAGGTCTACGACGACTCGGATGACGATTCGGACTCGGACGAAGACGACGACTCCGATGAGGACGACTCCGACGAGGACGACGACGACGATTTCGACGCAGAGATCGATGAGTCGGACGGCTCGGACGACAAAGGGTCAGCCGGCCGCAGCGACCGGCGCTGAGACCTCGTCCAGCGCGGCTCGCACCTGGTAGGGCAACTCGATGTCCTCACTGCCCAGCGCCATCCGAAGCTGCGCCGCCGTTCGAGCACCGACCACGGCGCCGGCCAGCCCCGGTCGCTCCCGCAACCACGCCAGGGCCACCTGAACCGGTGTGATGTGCAGCCCGTGTGCAGCAGTTGTCACGGCGTCGATCATCGGGTGCAGTTCGTGGCTGACTCGCTGACCTGCCCAGTTGCCGTGCCGACCGCCGGCGGCGCGGGAATCGGCCGGGACGCCGTGGCGGTACTTACCGGTCAGCACGCCACCGCCGAGAGGGCCCCAGGACATCAGTCCGACGCCCAGGTGGTCCGCAGCGGGAACGACATCATGCTCGACCGACCGCTCGATCAGGCTGTACTCCACCTGGTCCACAACCAGCGCGATACCCTGCGCAGCCAACAACGTTGCGACCCGGGCGAGCTGCCATCCGTTGTGATTGGAGACGCCGACGTACCGCGCGCGCCCCGACGTCACTGCGTACGCCATGGCCGAGACGGTCTCCTGCACGGGTGATTCGTCGCTCCATGCGTGCACGAGCCACAGATCCACCCGATCCGTGCGCAGCCTGCGCAGGGAGGTGTCGAGTTGGTTCAGCAGGGCGCCTCGGGACGTATCGACGACACGCGTGCCGCTGGTGCGCGATATGCCTGCCTTCGTACACAACACCAGGTCATCGCGATGGGGTGCGAGCAGTGATCCGAGGATCGTTTCACTGTCCCCGTCGCCGTACCCGTAGGCCGTATCGACCAGAGTGCCGCCCGCATCGCGGAATTCCGACAGCAGATCGCCGGCGGTCTCGGCATCGACCTCGTTGCCCCAGCCCATCGTCCCCAGCCCGAGGGTGCTGACGCGAAGCCCCGACCGTCCTACCGTCCTCATCCGCACCTGCACACCGTAGGCGCCGGGCTCGACAGGACGGAAAGGTGCGTTAGCGTCGAGCCCATGCGACTTGGGCTCAACCTCGGCTATTGGGGCACGACCGGTACCGACGACCTGGCCGGCATGGTCACGCTCGCGCAGGAGGCCCACCGTCAGGAGTACGACGTGGCGTGGCTGGCAGAGGCCTACGGCTCGGACATCCCCTCCCTCGCCGGTTATCTGGCCGCCAAGACACCTGGGATGGGCTGGGGGAGCGCCATCATGCAGATCCCTGCGCGGACACCGGCGATGACCGCCATGACGGCGGCAACCCTGGACCGCATCACCGGTGGCAAGTTTCACCTGGGCCTGGGCGTTTCCGGGCCGCAGGTGAGCGAAGGCTGGCACGGCGTGCGCTTCAACGATCCGCTCGGGCGGACCCGCGAGTACGTCGAGATCATCCGCGCCGCGTTCGCCCGCAAGAACGTCGTGTACGACGGGAAGCATTTCCAGCTGCCGCTGCCTGACGGCCCCGGGAAAGCGCTGCGTCTGCTGCTGCTGCCCGAGCGCCCCAATGTGCCGATCTACCTTGCTTCCATCGGCCCCAAGAACTTGGAACTGACCGGTGAGATCGCCGACGGCTGGCTCGGCATCTTCGTCAGCCCCGAGTACGTCGGCGAGCAACTGACCGCGATCAGAGCGGGTCGGTCGAAGGCAGGACACGAGGGCCTGGACGGGTTCGACGTCGTCGCCTCGGTGCCGGTGAGCGTCGATGACGACCTGGACGTCGCGGCTGACCGGCTGCGCGCGAACGCGGCGCTCTACGTCGGCGGCATGGGCTCGAGGGATAAGAACTTCTACAACAAGCTGGCCGTCCGGATGGGTTTCGAGCAGGAGGCAGCTCAGGTGCAGGATCTCTACCTACAGCGCCAGCATCGGGAGGCAGCGGCCGCCGTACCGCGCGAATTCATCGATCAGACCGCCCTGTTCGGCCCGGCCGACCGCATCGCTCAGCGATTGCACCGCTACGCAGACGCAGGGATCACGACGCTGAATGTGGCCCCCGTCGGGGACAGTCTGGACGACCGCGTGGCGACAATCGCCCTGATGCGCGAGCTGCTCGTACGCGAAGGTCTGGACGACTGATGGCGACCCTGCTCCTCTTGCGACACGGACGCAGCTCGGCGAATACGGCCGGGGTGCTGGCCGGGTGGACCCCGGACGTACATCTGGATGACACCGGGCGTCAGCAGGTCGAGCGTCTTGCCCAGCAGCTCGGCGGTGTTCCGATCGCACGGATCGTCGCCAGCCCGCTGGAGCGGTGTCAGGAAACGGCCGCAGCGGTGGCCGCGCCGCACGGTCTTGCTGTGGTTACCGACCCGGATCTGGGCGAATGCAAGTACGGCGCGTGGACCGGGAAGAAGATCTCCGAGCTGAGCAAGGATCCGCTGTGGCGGACCGTGCAGGACCATCCGGCAGCAGCGATCTTTCCGCCCTCCGACGACTTCGAATCCGAGGGTCTCGCCGGGATGCATGCCCGCACGGTGGCCGCGGTGCGCCGCGTGGACGCGCAGGTCGAAGCCGAGCACGGCCCGTCAGCCGTGTGGTGTGCGGTCTCGCACGGGGACGTAATCAAGGCGATTCTCGCCGACGCGCTCGGACTGCACCTCGATCAGTTCCAGCGCATCGTGACCGGCCCAGCATCCCTTTCCGTCGTTCGGTACACCCCGACCCGGCCGTTCGTCGTACGCGTCAACGACCAGGTCGGTGACGTCGCGGACCTCATGCCGAGTGTGCAGGACACCAGCGGCGACGCAACTCCGGGCGGCGCCACGGGAACCACTGCCGAACCCTCCGATGAATCGGTTTAGAGTCGAGTTATGACCCTGTTGGAGTTCGAGCACCCGGACCGGTTCGTCGCCGGCACCGTCGGTCCCCCCGGGGCCCGCACCTTCTTCCTGCAGGCCGCGCAGGGCCGCGCGGTGGTGTCGGTCTCCTTGGAGAAGGAGCAGGTCGCCGTACTCGCGGAGCGGGTCAACGACCTGCTCGACGAAGTCGACGCGACTGCCGACATTCCGCAGGCACCGCAGGACAACGAGCCGCTCAGTACCCCGATCGACGACGAATTTCGGGTCACCACGATGAGCCTGGCGTGGGAGGCCGACCATCAGGTCGTCATCATCGAATGCCACGACCGTGAGGTGTCACTCGAACCGGACGAGACCGGTGCCGACCTCGTCGAGGTCACTGAGCCTGACGCAAGCCTGATGCGCGTCGTGCTGCGCCCGGAGGTTGCGCGGGAGTTCGCCCGGCGCAGTCTGGCCGCGGTGGCCGACGGTCGCCCTCCGTGCCCGTTCTGCAGTGAGCCTCTGGAGCCCACCGGTCACGTCTGCCCCCGTGCCAACGGCTACCGGCGCTAGCTCGCCCGACGTCCTCGCCGTCCTTCGCGAGGGGGAGGTCGAGATCGAGGGGCGACTGGTGGATGCCTCCAACGTCGCGATGCGCGTGTGGATCGGCAGCGGCGAGGACCGCACTCCCGCTGTCTACAAGCCGATCCGCGGCGAACAACCGCTCTGGGACTTCCGGTCCGACTCGCTGGCGGCCCGCGAGGTGGCCGCATTCCTGGTGTCGCAGGCCGGTGGTTGGGACCTGATACCACCGACGGTATTTCGCGACGGCCCGCTCGGTGCGGGATCCGTGCAACGTTGGGTGGGCCCCCTGGATGCTCGGCCCGATCACGAGTTGCTACGCGTCGACCGTGGCAACGAGCCACCGACGGGGTACGTCGCGATCTGGTCGGTATTCGATGAATCCGATCGGGCCCAGGTGGTCTCGCATGCAATCATTCCGGCGCTGCAGGACCTTGCTGTGCTCGACGCGGTGCTCAACAACGCTGACCGGAAGGCCAGCGCGATCATCGTCGACGAGGACGAGCGCTTGTGGGCGATCGACCAGGGTCTGTGCTTCCACGAGGAGCCCAAGTTGCGTACCTGCCTGTGGGGCTTCGCAGGCGACCCGCTCAGTACCGCCAACCTTGCGCGGCTGCGACGTCTGCAGGAGTTCCTGCGCGAGGACCAGCAGGTGGCGGCGCTGTTGTCGGTACGCGAGTTCACGGCCCTGCTGGCCCGTTGTGACCAGCTTGTCAGCACGCAGCAGTATCCCGAGGTTCCCGAAGGGCGCACACCGCTGCCCTGGCCCTTGTGGTGAGACCGATAGGCTCCCGATCGTGAATTCGTGGCCCTCTCCGTCCATCCCTGACGTGGCAGGGTCCTCTCCCGCCCTGAGCTTGCGGAACCCGGTGACGGGGCTCCTCGAACCGATGACGGTGCGCGATGGTGCGGCCTCCATGTACGTCTGCGGCATCACGCCGTACGACGCGACACACCTGGGCCATGCAGCTACCTATGTGACCTTCGACCTCGCAGGGCGGGTCTGGCGCGACACCGGTGCGCACGTGACCTACGTTCAGAACGTCACCGATATCGATGACCCTCTGCTGGAGCGCGCAGCACGCGACGGGGTGGATTGGCGAGACCTCGCGCACCAGGAAGTAGAGCTGTTCGCCACGGATATGACGGCCCTACGGGTCATCGCTCCCGACCACTTCGTCGGCGTCGTCGAGACCATGCCGCGACACGTGGATGTCGTCGCCCGACTCCTCGCGTCGGGTGCGGCCTACTCGCTGAGCATCGGTGCGGACGAGGCCCCTGCGGACGGCGCGGTCGACGTCTACCTCGACCTGTCGCAACAGCCGACCTTCGGGCAGGTGAGCGGCTGGGACCGCACCCAGATGATGTCGGTATTCGCCGACCGTGGCGGGGACCCCGAGCGCGCCGGGAAGCGCGACGAGTTGGACCCGCTGCTGTGGAGAGGCAATCGATCCGGGGAACCCTCCTGGGACGGCGGCCCTGTTGGTCCGGGACGGCCGGGATGGCACATCGAGTGCACGACAATCGCGTTGGACCACCTGGACATGGGCTTCGACCTGCAGGGCGGCGGCACCGATCTGCGCTTTCCGCATCACGAGATGAGCGCGGTGCAGGCGGTAGCGCTGACTGGTGAGGTGCCGTTTGCGCAGCACTACGCGCGGCAGGCGATGGTCGCCTACGACGGCGAGAAGATGAGCAAGTCCAAGGGCAATTTGGTGCGCGTCTCCCAGCTGCGCCGCGCAGGTACGGATCCGATGGCGATCCGTCTGGTGCTGCTCGCCCAGCATTACCAGCAGGAGTGGGAGTACACCGGAGAACTGCTCACCCGTGCGCAGACGCGCCTGCAACACTGGCGCGATGCAGTCCGGGTCGGCGCGGATTCGGACGCTGACGCGGTCATCGACGGTCTCCGTCGCGCCCTGAGCAACGACCTCGACTCACCGACCGCGCTGGCCGTCATCGACGAATGGTGCGAGGGATCCAGCGGCGCGGCAGGCTCCCCGCGCATCGCTGCAGCAATTGACGCCCTGCTCGGTGTCGACCTCACACCCTGATTTCATTCGGGGATGACGTTCGACGCCAGCCACCCCGGAGCTGTTCAGGTTGAATATGTAACGTCTTCCGCATGATGATCGAAGTGCAGGCAACCGACGGCCCGGCTCAGGCATGGGTGTCCGTGCCCAGTGTCGGGGGAACGCACCCGGGGGTCCTGTTCTTCATGGACGCGATCGGCCTGCGACCGCGATTGCACGAGATGGCCGATCGGATCGCCTCATGGGGCTATGTCGTGATGGTGCCGAATGTCTTCTATCGCGATGGCACCGCAGATCAGACCTCGCCGGCAGCGCCGCTGGACACCGACGAAGCGCGCGGCGCGTTCTTCAAGCACGCGATGCCTCGGGTCAACGGACTGATCCCGGACCAGTCCCGACCCGATACCGCGATCTGGATCGACGCGTTGACCAGCCGCACCGACGTCAGCACCCCCATCGGGGTGGTGGGTTACTGCATGGGTGCTCGCCTTGCGGTGCGCGCCGCATGTGACCACCCGGACCTGGTCGCCGCGTGCGGTGGATTCCACGCCGGGGGGCTGGTGACCGACGACCCTGACAGCCCGCACGCTGGACTGTCGCGGGCAACGGCGGAGTTTGTTTTCGGGCACGCGGACAATGACTCGTCGATGCCGAAGGACGCGGTCGACCGGCTTGGCGCGACCTTGAAAGAGGCGGGCCTGACCACCAGCAACGAGATCTACGCGGGCGCGCCACACGGGTATTCGATGTCGGACACAGCGGCCTATGACCCCGAAGCCACCGAACGCTCATTCCACGAGCTGCGAGCTGTCCTGGACCGCCGGTTGCGCTGACAGTCCCGACTTCTGACCGTCTCAATCGGCTTTCAGCTCACCGATCATCGATTGGAAGAGTGGGGTGAGACGGCGTAGTTCTTCGACATGGGCGCCGGTCAGCGCACTCAGGATCTGCTCGCCTGCGGCCGTGAGGTGCAACCGCACCACCCGGTGATCCTGCGAATCGCGCACCCTGTCGATCAGCCCGCTCTTCTCGGTGCGGTCGGCCAATTCCACCGCTGAGTGATGACGGATGAGCAGGTAGTCGGCGGCCTGCCCGATCGTCGGACCGGCCGCGTCCTGGTGACCCCGGATCGCCAGCAATAGCTGATGCTGGCTGGAAGTCAACCCGTGAGCAGCAGCCTGATCTGCGCTCCAGCGCTCGAACCTGCGCAGCCGCGTCCGCACGGCGAGCAGCCGCTCGTAGTCGCTCTGGCTGACTGCCGCGTGCTGTTCACCGAGTATGTCGGACATCACTCTCCGCAAATTTCTGGCGGCTTCACAGAGCCGCTACTATTATGTCTCGTGTCACGATACATCTCTGAGATTTCACGAACCGACGTCCGGCAGACGCGATGACGACCGCCGCCACCCGGCCGGGAAAACCACCCCTTCGCGACGTCAGTCACCTCGGGGACTTCAGTGTCACACCCCGGATGCTGCTGATCGCCGCCCTCGCGCTGCCGGTCGGTGCGGTCAGCGCGGTGATCGCCTGGGCGCTGCTGAGGCTGATCGGCCTGATCACCAACGCCATCTTCTACGGCCGGGTGGGCACCCAGCTCGTGGCGCCGGGGGAGGGCCACCACAATCCGCTGGTGGTCATCCTGGCGCCGGTGATCGGTGGTTTGATCATCGGCTTGATGGCACGGTACGGATCGGAAAAGATCCGCGGCCACGGCATGCCTGAAGCAATCGAGGCAATTCTGCTGGGGGGCAGCAAAGTAGAGCCGCGGGTTGCGGTCCTCAAGCCGGTATCTTCGGCGATCGCGATCGGTACCGGCGGACCGTTCGGTGCCGAGGGCCCGATCATCATGACCGGTGGGGCGGTCGGGTCGCTCTTTGCGCAGTTGTTGAAGCTGACTGCCGACGAGCGCAAAACCCTCCTGGTGGCCGGCGCCTCCGCGGGGATGGCAGCGACCTTCAACTCCCCGTTCGCCGCGCTCATGTTGGCCGTCGAACTACTGCTGTTCGAATGGCGTCCGCGCAGCTATGTGCCCGTCGCCGCCGCCGTCTGCGTCGCGGCGATCGTGCGTCGTCCGCTGCTCGGTACGAACGCACTGTTCCCGGCCGTCGGCACATTGCACATCGGCTATTCCACGTATGCGCTGTGCGTTGTCTCCGGCATCACCTCGGGTCTGCTCGCGGTCGTTGCAACGAGGCTGGTCTACCTCGCCGAGGACGGTTTCCACCGGCTGCCGATCCACTGGATGTGGTGGCCCGCCATCGGGGGCGTGATCATCGGCATCGGCGGACTGATCGTGCCCCAGGCGCTCGGCGTCGGGTACAACGTCATCGGCGCAGAGTTGGACGGCTCGATCGGATTGGGCCTCGTGGTGGGCATCCTGATCGTCAAGACCCTCATCTGGTCGCTCTCGTTGGGCTCTGGGACGTCGGGGGGAGTCCTCGCTCCGGTGTTCATGATCGGTGGCGCGCTCGGCACCCTGGAATCGCACGTGTTTCCAGCAGTCGGACCCGGCTTCTGGGCACTCATCGGTCTCGCCGGTGTGCTCGGCGCTGTCATGAGGTCGCCTCTGACGGGGATCATCTTCGCGCTGGAGCTGACCCGTCGCTTCGACGCGTTGCTGCCGCTGATCATCGGGGCCAGCGTCGCGTTCATGGTGTCGGTGCTGCTGCTCAAGCGCTCGGTGCTGACAGAGAAGATCGCGCGCCGGGGTTACCACCTGTCACGGGAATACGACGTGGATCCCCTCGAGATTCTCTTCGTCGGTGAAGTGATGCAGACCGAAATCCTGACCTTCGAGCAGGATGTGTCGGTGACCGATGCGTTTGCTGCTATCGCTGATACAGACCCCGCCAATGTTGATGCGCGCCGCCAGATGCTCTACCCGATCGTGGGTGAAGCCGGGACACTCGATGCCCTGGTCACCCGCACCCAGCTGGAGACGGCACTGCATGACGACCGCGGGGAGTCCAGCGTCCTGGACGTCGGTGTCCATGAACTCGTGGTGACCCATGCAGACGAGACGTTGCGACATGTCGTGTCTGTGATGGCCGGCAGTGGAGTCGACCGGATGCCGGTCGTGGACCGCGAGGATGCGACGCGCATCGTCGGCATGGTGTCGTTGACGGATCTGCTCGCAGCTCGACTCCGTGACCTGCAGGAGGCGCGCGACACCGACCGGATCCTGCGGATGCGGATCGTGCGACCCGGTCGCCGCAGCGACATTCGTCCCTGAGGGCAGGACGGTCTGCCGCTACTGCGCCGCGGCGCCCAACGCCACGCCCAACAGCAGCACCGCAAGAACGGCGCGCACAGTGTCAATCTGCAGCAGGCGTCGAACAAGTGCATCGTCGCGCTCGGAAAGGCGTCCGTGAATCGGGGCAGCTCCGAACGCCGTGACCGAGGCAACCGCGGCAGCCAGCACCGCACCGGCATACGTCCAGCCGCTGCGGTCCGCGAGCAGCATCCAGCACACCGAAATCGCGAGCAGCACGTAGACGACGCCGACAAGCGGAACGATGCCGCGACTGTGCCGAGCGTGGGCGTCAGGCCAGCGTCCCGGTGGGATCCGGGACAGTGCCGGGTAGACCAGCACAGTCACCGTCAGTTGGAACCCCGCATGCAACGCCGCGGCGATGAGAAAGGTCACAGCGGCGGCATCCACCAGCTCAGTGTGCCAACCCGAGCCCGCCCGCCATTGCTCAGGCCCGCGTGGTGTGCACCGGTTGCCAGGCCCGCAGGGCGGTCAGCAGTGCATCGACGCCCAGCCGTAGCGTCGGTTCGATGACGGGGGAGTAGTGCGGTGAGTGGTTGCTCGGCACATCGCGCAACACCTCCAGGAGTTCGTCCTGATCTCGTGCACCGGCAAAGAGCGCAGGATCTGCCCCGCCCAGGAACCAGAACGCGCACGGCACCCCGGCAGCTTGCGCGAGCACACCGACATCCTCGCTGCCGGTCATCGCGCCCGGATCGATCACAGCTGCATCACCGAGCCAGTCCGCGAACGCCTCGCGTGCACGGTCAACTGCCTCGGCGTCGTTGAGCAGCGGTGGGAAGTAGTCGGTGTGTTCGACCGTCGCGACCGGTGCACCCGAAGCTGCCGCCTCCGCCTGCACGATCCTGCTGATCGCTGCCAGAGTGCGCGCCCTGACTTTCGGGTCGAAGGAGCGTACGTTCAGGCGCAGCTGCGCTTCGTCCGGAATGATGTTGTTGGTCGTACCGGCCTGGATCATGCCCACCGTCACCACAGCGGTCTCGGCGCCCGCAGTCTCCCGAGCCACGATCGTCTGCAACCGCATGACCGTTGCCGCAGCCATCACGATCGGGTCGATCGTGCTTTCCGGGCGAGAACCGTGCCCGCCTCGTCCATGCATCGTGACCGTCAACGAGTCGCTGGAGGCCATCGCCATTCCGGGATGAATGGCGATACATCCCGCGGGCAATGGCGACACGTGCTGACCAAGAACCACATCCGGTCTGCCGACGAGGTCGAACAGCCCATCGTCGATCATCGCCTGCGCGCCGGAGCCGACTTCCTCGGCAGGCTGGAACAGCACGATGACACGACCCGAGAAAGTGGTTGTGTCGGCAGCCAGTTGAGCGGCCGCGCCCAACAGGCAGGTCATGTGCACGTCGTGCCCGCAGGCATGCATCACGGGAACGTCATTGCCGAGTCGGTCGACGGCTCGCTGCATGCTGGCATACGACAGGCCGGTCTTCTCCACCAACGGGAGAGCGTCCATGTCTGCGCGCAGCAACACGGTCGGGCCGTCACCGTTGTTCAGGACGCCGACGACACCCGTGCCGCCAATACCGGTATGCACGTCGTAGCCCCAGACGCGCAGCGCGGTCTCGAGGATCCGGGCGGTCCGGGTCTCCTGGTAGGACAGCTCCGGATGCCGATGCAGATCGCAGTAGATCTCGGCGAGTTGCGAGTCAGTCAATGCGGTTCCCGGCTCGAATGTGGTCACTGGTCTGAATCCTCCTGGGACTAGAGCGGGTGCTCGGCCTACCTGCACCGACCATCGCAACGTATACCGAGCCACCCGCGGTGGGGCACAATCGCGGACGTGACCGACTCAGCGCCCATCGGGCAGCGCCACGATCCGTCGATGCCGCGCTACGCCGGACTCGCGACCTTCGCGCTGCTGCCGCGTATCGAGGATGTCGCTCACGCCGATATCTGCGTGCTGGGCATACCGTTCGACACCGGCACCAGCTTCAGACCGGGGGCGCGGTTCGGCCCCAGTCACATCAGGGAGCACTCCCGACAGCTGCATCCCTATCACCAGGTTCTCGACGCCTACCCGTTCGCCAGCTCGCAGGTGGTCGACGCCGGCGACGTGGGCGTGGGTCCCTACGACATCGTTGCGGCGGTCGAGGCGATCGAGACCCGGGCACGGGAGTTGGTCGACGGCGGTGCACGCATCGTTGCCCTCGGCGGGGATCACACAGTTGCGTTGCCGCTACTACGCGCTGCGGCTGGCGCGCACGGGCCCGTCGCGGTGCTGCATTTCGACGCGCATCTGGACACCTGGGACACCCTGCACGGCGCGTCGGTATGGCATGGTTCGCCGTTTCGCCGCGCCGCTGAGGAAGGCCTCATGGACCTGGCGCACTGCCAGCATGTGGGCATCCGGGGAGGTATCTACGACCCGTCGGAGCTGCACGAGGACGAGGCAATCGGGTTCGAATTGATTCACAGCGACGAGTTCCAGCACCGGTCGCTGGACGACATCGTCATGCAGGTGCGCCGCCGGGTCGGTACAGGTCCGGTCTACGTCTCGGTTGATATCGACGTGCTGGATCCGGCGTTCGCGCCTGGGACCGGCACGCCGGAGGTAGCGGGCCTGAGTACGCGCGAGTTCTTCTGCACCCTGCGTGCCCTCCGCGGCCTGAACATCGTCGGCTGCGACGTGGTCGAGGTCGCGCCGGCCTACGACCACGCCGGTATCACCGGGCTGGCAGCCGCTCATACCGCGTGGGAACTGATCACGCTGATGGGCTTGACCGACCCTGCGTGACAGGCCCGTCTGCAGTCACTCCCGGTCGGTCACCGCGGCCGGTTCGTTCCGGGCGACCGGCTGTCACCACGCCCGAGAGGCAACAGGTGAAGGATGCTGCAGCAGGCCGGCCGCATTACCACCGACAGCAGTGCGGCATCACGGTGAACTCGGCCAGCGAAGTCCGCGTGACCTGTGCGGGCACCGTACGGTAGCCGTAGAGTTGCTGACACCTGCCTGGATTTTTGACATTGCCGAATTCGACCATGTTGCCGAACTTTTCTGCAACGACGGAGCAGTCGCTCCAAAGTGCTCGTCATCCAAGCTCGGGCGGGTAGGGGACCAGTGCGCGGGTTGTTCCAAGGTGCCATCGCAGACGCCGAGCAGGGTAGGTCGAGCAGGGTGGGAGGAGGTCACCGGTGAGCACCGGAGTCGAGCGGGCGCGCGCGGATCTTGCGGCCGGCCGGGCCTGGAAGGCCAGAGACCGCCTGCAGGGCGTGGTCGCCGACTGCGTCGACGCAGACGTGCTGGACCTGCTGGCGACGGTGTATTCGCAAATGGGTGACCTGCCCGCGGCCGGCGCTCTGTGGTTTGCCACCGGTCGCGAGGACGAGGCCACCCACACCTGCCTGATCGCCTGGCGCGAAAGGTACGGAGGCGAACTGGCGCAGTGGCGCAGCATCCCCCGGCCGGTCCGAAAGGGGGTGCGAACCGATGCGATGCTCACCCTTGAGCGTGCGGCGCGGCGCGCCCAGGCCACGCCGCGTGGTCGAGGATCGGCAGACACCGGCGACGGGGCATGGTGGGACCCTGTCGCCCTGGCGGTGATTGTGGCGGTGTGTGCGTTGATCGGAATCGGCGCGTGGACCGTCTTGCAGTGGATCTGGGCATGAGCGTGTGTCCGAACCGTGCCGCAACGAGCTGGTTCGGGCGAAACCCTAAAGGTCGGGCTGAAGGTGAGTGCTCGAAGACCCTGCCTCGGCGACATGCACCTCGGTGCCACGTTCTCGAAATGCCCGCACAATCGCCCGGTCGGCCTGCCAGTCGGTCACCAGGTGCGCTATGTGATCACTGGGAACGGTCTGACACATGGTGTCTGTGCCGAGTTTGGTGTGGTCGGCGAGCACGACCGTCTCCGTTGCAGCTCCGACTATGGCCCGATCGGAGCTGGCCACCAGCATGTTCGGAGTGGACAGTCCGTGATCGATACTCAGACCGTTGCCCGACAGGAACGCGCGATTCAGCCGCAGTCCGGCCAGGCTACGTTCGGTTCCTGAGCCCACGAGGGCGAAGGTCGAACCGCGCAGAGTGCCTCCCGTGACGATCACTTCAACTGAGCTACCGGCGAGTTTTTCTGTCACCAGAAGTGAGTTGGTGACCACCGTCAGGTCGCGGAACCCGGTCAACTGCTGCGCCAGCGCCTGCGTGGTGCTGCCCGCGCCCAGCAGTATCGCGTCCCCTTCTTGCACGAGGCGGGCAGCTGCTGCCGCGATGGCCAGCTTCTCCTGCGCAGCGACAGACGATTTCTGCAGATAGCTCGCTTCATGCGTGAGGTCACTGGGCAGAACGGCACCACCATGACGGCGCCGCAGCAGGTTTTCCTCCTCCAACGATCGCAGATCGCGCCGGATCGTGACCTCGGAGGATCCCGTGAGGTTGACCAACGACCGCAGCGACACCACCCCCCTGGCTCTGACCGCCTCCAGGATGGCTTCGCGCCGCTCAGCTGCGATCATTTTCGTCACCTCTGGTAGCTACGCGTTGATGTTCCCGAAACAATATCAACCGATCAGCTTCTGATCGCAAGTGATCAGATCATCCCTGACGATCCGGACCCTTGTGGGGTCTATGCGGGAATCGCACCTGGCGTGGTCCCGCCAGAGACTGCGCCGCTGTCCATCAACGATCATTACCGAACTGTTATCTGACCGGTATTGACCGATCTCGCTCGATTGTGTTGAATGGCGCTACGCCGCGTTGTGACGGCGCTCACTTGAAAGAGGTATCAGCATGATGCGACGAGCCCCCTTGAGCCTGCGGTCAGCAGGAGTAGCCGCTGTAGCGGCCGCGATGATCGTCGGGACGGCGGGATGTACCAAGAGCAGCAGCTCGGGCGCCTCCTCCTCCGGTGGCGGCAGCACAACAAGTAGTAGCGCAAGCAGCGGTGCGACGTCGTCGTCGTCCTCTTCCGACGGTGCGGCTCAGCAGACCGACTCGGCGTCGGGCGCGTCGTGCACCTACACGAAGTACGGCGTACCGAAGCTGGACCTGAAGAACACGACGGTGGGATTCTCCCAGTCTGAATCGACAAGTAACCCGTTCCGCGCAGCGGAGACCAAGTCGATCACCGATGAGGCGAAGAAAATGGGCGTCAAGCTCATCCAGCGCAACGCCAACGCCAACGTGTCGCAGCAGAACACCGACATCCAGGACATGATCTCCCAGGGTGCCAAGGTGCTGATCGTGGCGCCGGAGAACTCCGCCGGACTGACACCTGCCCTGAACGCGGCCAAAGCCAAGAAGATCCCCGTTCTGACCATCGACCGCACCGTCAATGGCACGGCGTGTAGCGACTTCATCGGCTTCATCGGTTCCAACTTCACCGGACAGGCCAAGATCGCCGCCAACGACCTCGGCGGCGCACTCGGCGGTAAGGGCAACATCGCGGTGCTGCAGGGGACCTCCGGCAACAACGTTGCCACCGAGCGCACCGACGGCTTCACCAGCGAACTGAAGGCGAAATTCCCGGGCATGAAGATCGTCGCTTCGCAGACCGCGAACTTCGACCAGGCGACCGGTCAGAAGGTCATGGAGCAGATGCTGCAGAGCAACCCGAACATCACGGGCGTATATGCCGAGAACGACACGATGGCCCTCGGTGCCATCCAGGCGATCCGGGCGGCCGGCAAGGTGCCCGGCAAGGACATCAAGATCGTCAGCATCGACGGCACTCAGCAGGCCGTCAAGGACGTCGCCTCCGGTGTCATGGTGGCCGACGTCGAGACAAATCCGCGGTTCGGTCCGCTCGCCTTCTCTACCCTGACGAACTTCTACACCTCTGCAGGCACCCCGGTGAAGGTCATCATCAAGGACGGGCACTTCACCAAGGACAACGCCAAGCAGGCACTGACCGACGGCAGCGTTTACTGACCGATAGTTCCTTCGTTCACTGTGATGGGGTCCGGCACTGCCGGGCCCCATCGCGACCGGAAAGGCTTTGATGTCCGTCGCATCCGACGTCGTGCTCCGCTTGGACGGGGTCAGTAAATCGTTTCCCGGCGTTCGCGCGCTGCGCGACGTGTCACTCGAGCTCCATGCGGGCGAGGTACACGCCCTGGTGGGAGAGAACGGGGCGGGAAAGTCCACCCTGATCAAGATCTCCACCGGTGTCTACACCGTCGATGAGGGACAGGTGAGCCTGCTCGGAGAGCCGGTGAGCTTCAACAATCCCCTCGAGGCTCAGGCCGCCGGTGTCTCAACGATCTACCAAGAGGTCAACCTCATCCCGTTGATGAGCGTCGCGCGAAATCTCTACCTGGGCCGCGAACCGCGACGTTTCGGCCTGATCGACACCGCAAAGATGAACCGCGACGCCCGCGTCCGGCTGCACGAATTCGGCATCGATGTCGACCCGACACGGCCGCTCCGGTCGCTGGCCCTCGGCACTCAGCAGATGGTCTCGATCGCCCGTGCCGTGGAGATCGATGCTCGCGTGGTGATCATGGACGAACCCACGTCCTCGCTGGAGAAGCGGGAGGTCGAAACCCTCTTCGGGGTGATCGAGCGGCTCGCCGCATCCGGCATCGCGATCCTCTACGTGAGCCACCGGATGGAGGAGCTCTATCGCATCTGCAAACGGGTCACTGTGATGCGCGACGGCGCAGTGGTCGGTTCCTCCACGATGGCCGACATCAGCCGTCTCCAACTCATCTCGATGATGCTGGGCCGCGACGCCAGCGAGCTGAAACACGGCACCACCGCCTTCACCGAGAACACCGCGATTGCTGACGACGTCGTGCTGAGCGCTCAGGGCCTGACCGCACGCCATGCCCTCGACGACGTCTCGGTGCAGATCCGGCGCGGGGAGGTCGTCGGCCTCGGTGGACTGCTCGGGGCAGGACGCAGCGAGACCGCACGGGCGATCGTCGGCGCCCTGCCCACAGAAGGCGGGGAGGTGATGGTCAACGGTGTCCCGTTGACCAGACGCTCACCGGCAGCAGCCATCAACGCCGGCATCGCGATGTTGTCCGAAGACCGCAAACTCGATGGCATCATCCCGGGCCTGTCAGTGCGGGAGAACATCGTGCTGGCCGCGCTGCCGCGGCTGTCCCGATTCGGGCTGGTCAATCGGGCCAAGCAGGACGAAGTGGTGAAGTTCTTCATCGACCGTCTGAAGATCAAGGTGTCCAGCCCCGAACAGAAGGTGTCCAACCTGTCCGGTGGCAATCAGCAGAAGGTCCTGCTCGCCCGATGGCTGTGCCTGCAACCCAAGGCCCTGCTGTTGGACGAACCAACTCGCGGGATCGACGTGGGCGCGAAGGCCGAGGTTCAGCGCCTGATCGACGAACTCGCTCAGGACGGGCTGGCCGTGCTGCTCATCTCCTCCGATCTGGAGGAACTGATCGAGGGCTCGCATCGGATCATCGTGCTCAAGGAGGGTCGGATCATCGACACACTGACCGGTGAGGGCGTCACGGACGCCAATCTGATGCGCACCCTGGCCGCTGAAACCCCCGACGTTCCCGCCGACGCCTCGTCGGTCGGTACCTCCGCACTTCAAAAGTCCGCAGACCCGAAGGACCACTCATGACGACCGCGGTCGCCACCAAGCCCAGTACCGATGCGATCGGTCGGCGTCGGTGGGCCACATTGACAGCAAAATACGGCGTTTACGGCGGCATCGTTGTGCTGGTCGTCGTCAATGTCTTCGTATCGACGGACTTCATCAGTCTGTCCAACCTGCGCGTGCAGCTCTACCAGGCAGTCCCGGTACTGATCGTGGCACTGGGGATGGCGCTGGTCATCGGCACCGAAGGTATCGACCTGTCGGTCGGCGCGATCATCGCTCTCTCTTCGGCGATTCTTCCGCTCTATCTCGGCTACGGCGTCTGGGTTTCCATTGCTCTGGCGATCGTGGCAGGAGGTGTCGCCGGACTGATCTCCGGCAGCCTGGTTGCGTTTGCCAGAGTGCAGCCGATCGTGGCGACGTTGGCAATGATGATCGGGTTACGCGGCCTGGCCGTGATCATGAACGGCGCTACGGCCAAGCCCATCGACGACATGACCCTGCTCAACCTGGGTCTGACGGGCTGGTTGAGCCTGCCGACGATGGCCTACGTCGCTGTGGTGCTGGTCGCGATTGTGGCTTTCGTCATGCGCCGCACGACGCTTGGCCGCAACCTGGTGGCCGTCGGTGACAACCCCTCTGCCAGCTTCCTGTCCGGTCTGCCGGTGCGCCGGATCCTGCTCGCGGTGTACATCGCGTCCGGCATGCTCGCAGCTATCGCGGGCATCCTCATTGCCGGTCACGGTGCCTACGCCGACCCGGCCAACTACGGGTTGAACTACGAACTGCTGGCGATCACCGCCGTCGTCGTGGGCGGAACTCCGCTCAGCGGCGGACAGGTACGGGTCATCGGCACGGTCGCCGGCACCATCTTCATGCAGCTGGTGA
>JALYUK010000030.1 GCA_030853805.1 Actinomycetota bacterium
TTGCCCATGAAGTAGTAGGACCGGGCCGCCGGATCGTTCCACCATTCGCGCCACCGCTGCGGCTCGCCGATCCGGCGCGACCATTCGATCGACGCCGACAGGTAGCCGATCACCGCATCGAACCAGACGTAGAACCGCTTGGTCTCCCACCCGTCGCGGGGTATCGGGATGCCCCAGTCGATGTCACGCGTCATGGCACGGGGACGGATCTCTTTGAGGATGTTCTGACTGAATTTGATGACATTCGGCCGCCAGTCACCGCTGGCCTCGCGCTCGTTCAACCAGGCCCCCAGCGCCTCCGCCAACGCCGGCAGGTCAAGGAAGTAATGCTGGGTCTGCACGAAGTTGGGGGTTTCGCCGTTGATCTTGCTACGCGGGTCGATCAGATCGGTCGCGTCGAGCTGGTTGCCGCAGTTGTCACACTGGTCGCCACGGGCCTCACCGAACCCGCAGATCGGGCAGGTGCCCTCGATGTAGCGGTCGGGCAGGGTGCGACCGGTGCTGGGGCTGATCGCGCCACTGGTGGTCTGCTCGACGAAATAGCCGTTGGCGTCGATGGCCTCGAAGAGTCGCTGCACGACCGAATAGTGGTTGAGCGTCGTGGTCCGGGTGAAGAGGTCGTAGGACAACCCGAGGTCGGCCAGGTCCTGGGCGATGATCGCGTTGTACTTGTCGGCGATCTCCTGCACACCGACGCCTTCCTGCTCGGCGAGCACCAGGATCGGGGTGCCGTGCTCGTCGGTGCCGCTGACCATCAACACGTCGTGCCCCGCCATCCGCATGTACCGGCTGAACACATCGGACGGCACTCCGAACCCGGCGACGTGACCGATGTGGCGGGGACCGTTCGAGTACGGCCAGGCGACTGCAGACAGGATCTTCATAGCAGGCTGAGTCTAGAGAGCCCGGAGATTGCCACCGCACACCGATCGTGTACCCAACAGGGCCGGCCTGGGATCATCGACCCTATGACCGCGTCGGCACCTCGAACTCCTCGCCGGCCCGGCCCTCGAGCCGCCCGTCGACACCCGATGTTGGCCGTCATCGCCCTGATCGTCGCGGTCGCGATGATCGTGGCGGCCGTGGTCCAGTTCCGCTCCACTGTGTCGTCCACCGGCTCGGGGAACGCGGCGACCGGGATGACCCTCGGCACCGTCCGCACCTCCGATGCGCAGTCGAAGGGTCGACTCGAGCTCACGGTCGGGTACGTGGTTGCGGGTGCCCAGCGCACCCTGACGGGCAGGGTGAGCGGAGCGGCATACGAGGGCCAGGGCAAGACGGTATGGGTGTGTTTCGAGCCCGCTGACCCAGCGCACGCCTACCTACGGTTGCCGATGGACGACCTCTGCTCCTGACACCCCCGCGCTCCTGACACCCCCGCGCTCCTACACCCGCGCGCAGCCTGTGGTTGCATCTTTTGGTGAGGGGTGAGCAATAGCCGCACCCTCGTCAAAAGATGCGACCACGGTGCAGCGCCCGCGTCAGTGGGGCAGTGGTGGGGCGGGCTGCTTCGCGGCGATTGCGGCGTCGTACAAGGCCTTCTTCGACAACCCGGTCTCCGCGGCGACGGACGCGCAGGACTCTTTGAGGCGTACCCCGTCCGCAACCTGTGCAAGCACCTGCGGCAGAGCGTCGTCCACCGTCGACTGCACCGGCGGCGCGCCCTGCACCACCACGGTGATCTCGCCGCGTACGCCGTCGGCAGCCCATCCCGCAAGCTCGGCGAGACCGCCCCGGCGTACCTGCTCGTACGTCTTGGTCAGTTCCCGACAGACCGCCGCCGGCCGGTCATTACCGAACGCGGCCGCCATCGCGGCGAGGGTCTCCGCGATGCGGTGCGGCGCCTCGAAGAAGACCATGGTGCGCGGCTCGCGTGCCAGGGACTGCAGCTGACGGGCCCGCTCCCCCGCCTTGCGCGAGCAGAATCCCTCGAAACAGAACCGGTCCACCGGCAGGCCGGACACCGCGAGTGCCATCAACACCGCGGACGGCCCGGGCACGCAGGTGACGGGCAGGTCCCGCGCGGCACACGCCACGACCAACCGGTATCCGGGGTCGGACACCGAGGGCATGCCGGCGTCGGTCACCAGCACGATCCGCGCCCCCGCAGCGATCCGCTCGACCAGGTCCGGGGTACGACGTGCCTCGTTGTGCTCGTGGTAACTGATGATCGAGCCACCGACCGTCACGCCGAGCTCGTCCGTCAGGCGTCGTAGCCGGCGGGTGTCCTCGGCGGCCACCACATCCGCCGACGTGAGTTCGATGGCCAATCGCGGGGCCGCATCCCGCGGGTCGCCGATCGGCGTGGCGGCCAACACCAGAGCTCCAGTCACGCCCACAACCCTGGCACGGGAACGAGGTCGCCGACGCGATGGGCGCCGCGCCGGCACGTCGGCTAATCTCGCCTCGCGGCATCGGCACACCGATCCAGGGCCGCACAGCGTACCGACGAGGCAGGAAATCACCCGTGATCCAGACTCTCGTCCGCCCTGCGCGACCGCCCAGATCAACGCCGGACAGGCCGCTCAGCACGACTGAGCAGTGGCGTCGGCGGCTGCTCGGCCGCCCCCGCACCGCGAACGAGAAGCTCTGGGCCTGGCTCGGCCCGGCAATCCTGACCGTCATCGGTGGCGTCCTACGTTTCTGGAATGTCGGCCGACCCCACCAGCTGGTCTTCGACGAGACGTACTACGTCAAAGAGGGCTGGTCCCTCATGCTGTACGGCTACGAGCGCAAGCAGGACAAGTCCACCGGCATCTCCAACTTCCCGGACAACCTGTTCACGATGGGCAATCCGCACGTCTTCGGCACGAACGCCGACTTCGTGGTCCACCCGCCGATGGGTAAGTGGCTGATCGGACTCGGCGAGTCGATCTTCGGGATCAACAGCTCCTTCGGGTGGCGGATCGCCGTGGCCGCGACGGGCACGCTGGGCATCTACCTGGTGGGTCGAGCCGCCTGGCACCTCTTCAGATCGCCGCTGCTGGCCACCATCGCTTCGCTGCTGTTGTGCTTCGAAGGCAGCGAGTTCGTCATGTCCCGCACCGGGATTCTCGACATCATGGTGATGTTCTGGGCACTCGCCGGGTTTGTCGCACTCCTGGCCGATCGGGACCGCACGCGAGCGATCCTGGCCCGCAAGGTCGCGGCTGCGAAAGATGCCGGTACCTGGGCCGCCAACGAGACCGCAGGACCGTGGCTCGGATGGCGACCGTGGCGGTGGGTGGCCGCAATCTGTCTCGGGCTGGACACCTCGACCAAATGGTCCGGCGGCTGGTTCCTGGCCGTGTTCTGCCTGATGTCGGTCTGGTGGGATCTGGGTGCGCGTCGCAGCGTCGGGGCACGCCGCTGGATCAGCGCGACCTTCATCAAGGATGCCCTACCCGCTGCGGTGTACATGGTCGCGACGGCGTTGGGCACCTATGTGATCACCTGGATCGGGTGGCTACGCAGCTCCGACGCGTGGGACCGGCAGTGGGCACTGACCAACCCCGCGGTCAAGGGGGGTTTTGCCCCCGACAGCCATCTGTTCGCCTGGTTACCGAACGCCCTGCGCTCGATGTGGCAGTACAACATCGAGATGTACAACTCGGCGGTCAGCATCACCTCGACCCACCCGTACGAGTCCAACCCGTGGTCGTGGACCCTGCAGACCCGACCCACGTCGTTCTTCTACGAGAGCCCGCACAACTGCGCGGGCGGCAACTGCAGCAAGGCGATCACCTCGCTGGGCAACGTCGGTATCTGGTGGTTCGGCACTGTCGCGCTGGTGATTCTGGTGTTTTACTGGCTGCTGCGCCGCGACTGGCGGGCGGGCGCCATCTGGGCGGGCGTGGCCGCAGGCTGGTTCCCCTGGTTCATGTACCAGCAGCGCACGATCTTCACCTTCTACAGCGTGGCCTTCGTTCCGTATGTGGTGCTGGCCTGCGTGTTCGTGCTGGGGCTGGTCCTCGGGCCGGTCACCGCGAACGCACAACGAATTCTCTACGGCAAGATCGCTGTCGGGGGCTACGTGATCCTGGTGGTCGCGTTGTTCGCGTTCTTCTGGCCCATCTGGACCGCCGAAGTCATCCCGCAACCGCACTGGCAGTGGCGGATGTGGTTCCCCAGCTGGGTCTGATCGGGGCCACGTCCGGTCAGGGCAGGGCCTGATCAGGGCCGGGTCTGACGCGGCTGTCCGCGACCATCCGTGGCCATGAACTGACCAGCCAGGCCCCCGCTGACCTGGTCGGCCAGCTCGTCCCCGCGCTGATCGGTGACGTCGATGATCTCGTAGGACCCCGAACCGGCGGCCGTCGCGAGCAGCACCGAGCACACACCGGCTCGACGTTGGAAGACGGACCGACGCAACGTCAGCGCAACGACACCGGATCGTTCCAGTACGAAGGTCGAGCGCATCAGGGCGCCTGCCCGGCCGACCACGAACCGTTGGTCCACGTCGTGCCCCAGTGCGGCAATCCGACTGCGCGCCAGCGGGACGGCAGCCACCAGCACCAGGGCGGGCAGCACCATCAACCCCCACAGTCCGAACCACCACGCCGCGCCGGCCAGCACCGCCGCCAGGATGCCTGAGCTGCTGAACGCGCGAGTCCACCGACGACGGACAGCGGACGGCCCGTGGGTGCGTAACCGCGCCTGCAACCGTCCCGGTGCCCGCAACACCTGCTCCGCGGTCTGCTGCACGACGAGCCTGGGGGACGGCGGAGTCAGTAGCGCGCTCATCCCGGTCCCCTCGTCCTTGACGCCGGTGGTGATGGCACGCAACCGGGCACCACTCGCCCAGCGCAACGGAACCGGCTCGTGCATCTCGATACCTCGCAACCGCCGCACCTCCAGCGAGGTGGCCCGGGTCGTCAGCAGTCCGCGCGATACGTGGAAGGTCTCACCACCGCGGCTACGGGTCAGCCTGAAGTTGAAGAACGCCAGGGCATACGCGATCAGCGAGAGCAGCACGACGATCACGAGCAGCCCGAGCAGTCCGACCACGACAGCAGCCGCCAGTCCATAGCTGGAGAGGGTGTTGCTGGTGTCCTGGAACACCCCTGACCCCGACGGGTCCAGACCGGTCTCCTGAAGCAGCTGACTGCCCAATCCGAAGATCGCCAGCGCAGCGATCAACCCGCTCGGGCTGAACGGCGCGAACCGCAACCACGACGCATGCAACCGGTAGAGAGTTTCGTCGTCGACCGTGCCCAGGTCGACCCCACCGAAGTGGTCCGGCGCCGATGCGGCGTTGTCGGCGCCGATGGCCGAAATCCCGGTGGACGACGCGACCGGGGCGCTGTGATGAAGCAGGTCGCTGCGTAGGGCAGCCGCCTCGCTCGACGTCAGGCCGTCCAGCTTCATCTCCTTCTCGCCTGCGGCGGTCCCGATCTTGACCTCCGCCAAGCCGAGGGCACGATGCAGGATGGACGCGGTCACATCGACCGACCGCACCCGGTCGGCCGGCGCAGACACGGTCGACCGCCGCAGCAGTCCCGATCGCAACTGCACTTGCGACGTTGTGAAGCGGTATCGGGTCGTGAACCATCGGGCGATGCCCGAACCGATGGCCACCGCGGTCACGACCAGGCCCCACCACTGCTGGCCGCCGCTACGACCCGCGAAGACCACCGCGATGAGCGCGGGAAGGAAGCGGATGACCTCGCGGACGGGGTGGATCAGCAGCATGCGCGGGCTGAGGCGCCGCCACACGCCGTCCTCGGGGATGTCCGCGATCGTCGGTATGGCGTCAGGCACGGCGTTGTCAGGTGCGGCTTTCTCAGGTGCGGCGTCGTCGGGCTTGGTCAGGTCGTGGCCGTAGTGCGACGACGCAGGGGGCTGGGTCATGTGGCATCTCCGGGAATTGCCGCCGTGGTCGCCGTCAGATCGCGTACGAGCCGCTCGGCGTCTGCGCGCAGCAGCCCTTCGATGCGTAATTCACCCTTGGCGGATGCCGTGGTGATGGTGACCGTGCTCAGGCCGAAGAGCTGCGCGAGCGGGCCACGCTCGGTGTCGACGGTCTGCACCCGTGAGACCGGCGCGATCCGACGCTCCTGCACCAACCAGCCGCGCTGCGTGTAGACGGCCGTCTCGGTCACTTCCCACCGGTGCACCGCGTACCGCCAGAACGGCACCACCAGCACCCCGACGAGAACCTCCAGGACGACGGCCGCGCCCGCGAGGTAGAGCCAGACACCCTCGAGCACCTCGAAGTAGGCCAGTGCACCGACGACGCCCCCGCCGACGACGGCGAAAATGGCGGAATCCACGGCCCACATCGCTTTCGCGCGCGGCGCCACCAGGTTTGCAGGTTGCCGTAGCTGATCCACGCGCAAACCTTCTCACGCAACCCGCTGAGGCACCGATCGCGATCAACGCGGGCTGCCGAGACCGATGAGCAGCTGCACCGCCGATGTCACGTCGCGACACACGTGTGGCGCGTCCTGCCGGTCCTGCAGGGTGGTCTGCGGGCCCGGACACAGGACTGCGCGGACTCCCGCTGCACCGGCGGCACGGATGTCGCTGCCGGCATCACCGACCAGGGCGCACTCGGCGGCGGAGACGCCCAACTGCTGCAGGGCAGCCAGCACCATGCCGGGTGCCGGTTTGCGGCAGGCGCACCCCTGCCAGGGCGTATGCGGACAGTGCTGCCAGGCATCGAAAGGTCCGAGAAGCTGATCGACCCGCGCGTTCACGGCCATCAGTTCGGCGCTCGTGAGCAGGCCGCGGCCGATCCCGGACTGGTTGGTGACGACGCCGGTCAGCAGGCCGGCCGAACGGGCGACCTGGATGGCTGCGCGCGCACCAGGAAGGGGTACGACCCGTGCTGGATCGCCGTTGTACGGCACATTCTCGATGAGCGTGTCATCGCGATCGAAGAGGATGGCGCGCAGCGGGACGCCCCTGCCCGCAACCGGCCGGCGAGTCACGCCTGTTGCGTGTCCTGCGCCTTCGGCATCGAGTTCACCAGGGCTGCGGTCAGCACGATGACCGAGTCCTCCAGCGCAAGTAGCGAATGGCGGCACTGCGGGACCACCAGCAGGTGACCTGCAGCGCCCTCCCACGACTCGCCGCCACCCTCCACGCGGACGCGACCCCGCAGCACCTGCACAGTGGCCTCCCCAGGGTTCTCGTGCTCATCCAGGGCCCGCCCGTTCGCCAGGGCGATCATCGTGTGCCGCAGGATGTGCCCGTGGCCGCCGTACACCGTCCGGGCAGCTCGACCGCTGCTGGCGGTGAGCGACTCCTGCCCCAGCTCTCGTGCCAACGCGGTCAGTGACGTGTTGTCCATGCGCATCCTTCATTCGTGGTCGCGGACCGCACGGCCCGCACGCCTTCAACTCTTCCGCAAGACCACCGCAGAGTCCAGGGA